>JBAVVF010000561.1:0-2148 GCA_049697155.1 Anaerolineales bacterium | reverse complement strand
GGCCTGGCACAGCAATATGTCAATGCAAGCAACTACTGGGGATTGTATTTGGAGAACAACGCCCTGAAATTCGTTGTCCGTTCGGCAGCAGCAAACACAGTCAGCATTTCGAATGCCTGGGATCCGGTGGGAGACACCTGGTATCACATTGCGGTCGTCAAGAACGGAACGGCTGGCTACCTGATGTTTGTCGATGGAGCGCAGATCGGCAATGCCTTGACGGACACAAATGTCATCCCGGATCTGGCTGGAGGGTTGCGGATCGGGGACCTGATCGATACTGCGGGAGTCCACCACTACTTCAATGGCTGGCTGGACGAAGTACGCATCAGTAAAGGGATCCCCCGCTGGACAACGCACTTCCCTCTGCCAATCACAGAATACTATCCTGGTTACGTTCCACCTGCTCCGGCAGCGCCCGTGATTGATGACGCCTATTCCACCGTGCTGCTCCATATGAATGAAGTGTATACATCAAAGGCATTCCTGGATGAAAGCTCGAAGCTGTGGATAGCCATGGGCAATGCCCAGATCGACCTCGAACAATCTGTATTTGGCGGCGCCTCTGGGTCATTTGATGGGACCGGAGACTTCCTCACCGCACTGGACAGCCCGGACTGGAGGCTGGATGGAGGTCTGAACACCAACCAATGGACCATCGACATGCGGGTAAGGTTCAATGGTGATCCGAGCGCCGCAATACAGGGGCTGGCACAGCAATATGTCAATGCAAGTAACTGGTGGGGATTGTATTTTAATAACAACCACTTGATATTCGTGGTCCGTTCGGCAGGAACAAACACTGTCGGTATTGCGGATGTCTGGGATCCGGCGGGAGACACCTGGTATCACCTCGCGGTTGTCAAGAACGGAACTGCAGGCTACCTGATGTTTGTCGATGGCGTGCAGATCGGTACGGCAAAGATCAATACAAATGTGATCCCGGATTTTGCCGGAGGGCTGCGGATCGGGGACCTGATCGATAGTGCGGGAGTCCATTACTATTTCAACGGCTGGCTGGACGAAGTCCGCATCAGCAAAGGCACCGCCCGCTGGACCTCGAACTTTACCCCGCCGACCTCGGAATATGCCCCGCCGCCCCCGCCCCCTGATCTGACAATCACTGGCATGAGCATTGAAATGGAGCACGAGGGCTGCGCGCAGCCGGGTGAGTCGTTTGGCGTGCGGATATCGATCCAGAATAATGGACAGACCGCGGCGGGCAGTTTCGTTGTCAATGTAAATGGGATCGAGCAGTCCGTAGCCGGATTGGAAGGCGGTCAAACCACAGCAATCTTCTTCCCAGGTTACAGCAATCCTGTGACAGCGATCGTGGATTCGACAGGCCTGGTCGCGGAAAGCGATGAGAACAATAATTCACGTTCCGAGACGCTTGCAGTGCCGCCTCCGCCGGAGCCTTGCGTACTGCCGGTAACCATTCTCTACGACTACGACCCACTCTACCGCCTCACCGCCGCGGATTACGATAATGGCGACTACTATCACTACACCTACGATGCCGTGGGCAACCGCCTGACGCAGGAAAAATCAATTATCGGTCTTGTCACCACGGACGCATACGTATACGACGATGCCAATCGGCTATCGAGTGTGAATGCAGTCAATTACAGCTGGGACGACAATGGGAACCTGCTCAATGACGGGGTCAACGCGTATACCTACGATTCCGCCAATCGCCTGAAGACCATGACGGGTGCCGCTGTGACTGCCAGTTATGCTTATAATGGATTGGGTGACCGCCTGCAGGAAACCCTGAACGGAGTCCCGACCACCTTCACCATGGACCTGAACACCGGCTTGACCCAGTCCCTCAGCGACGGCACGAACACCTACCTTTACGGCAATGGACGCATCGCGCAGACGCAGGGCAGTGTAACCGAATACTTCCTCGGCGATGCTTTGGGAAGCGTGCGCCAGCTCACAAACACCAGCGGCGCGATCACCTATGCCAGCGCGTATGATCCCTACGGGGTCACGACACAGACCTACGGCGCTTCGCAGACGGCGTATGGGTACACCGGCGAGTACACGGACAGTTACATTAAGTTAATTTACTTGCGCTCTCGCTGGTACGACCCCGCTTCTGGACGGCTTCTCACCCGAGATTCTTGGCAGGGCGATTATAAC
>JBAVVF010000560.1:0-1913 GCA_049697155.1 Anaerolineales bacterium | reverse complement strand
AACTCGTGGGTAGCCGGATCGGTGTGGGCATTCTCGGCGGCGATGACCTTCTCATCTTCCAGGGCCTTGAAGTAGGCGGGGAAGTCGGCTTTGCCGAGCACGATGCCTGCAGAGTGACCCTTGCCCTCTTCGTACAGGTCCATGCAGCGGATCTCGGTGCGGTCTTCGTTGTAGTACCAGATGCTCGAGCGCTGGATGTTCAAGGTCTTTGCAGCCGCTTCGGTGACTTCAGCGAAGGCGGACTGGATATCGCCGCTGTAGAGGGTTTCGCTGCGGGTCAGCTCGGCGAAGACCGCTGATTGTTTCTGGGAGAACTCATCATGAGCTCTCAATACCTCTTCCACGCGCTTGCGCTCGGTGATATCGCGAATGGAGGTTGCACGGATGGTGCGATCGCCGCGCTGATAGGTGCGGGTGGAGGTCTCTACCGGAAAGGTGGAATGATCGGCACGGATGCATTGGACTTCATAGGGCGAAACATCCTGCAGCTGCATTTTTTCTACAATCGATCGATGGAATTCGGGCAGTACAAACTCCAGCAAATTTCTGCCGATGAAATTTGAGGACTCTGTGAGTCCAAACATGGCAAGCCCTGCCGGATTTGCGTCAATGATCTTGCCCTGCTCGTGGAATACCAGACCTTCACCGGTGACTTCGGTAAACCTGCGGAACCTGTCTTCACTCTCATGCAGCGCTTCTTCGGCGCGCTTGCGCTCGGTGATGTCACGGATCATGCCTACGTCGGCGGGCTTGCCGCGGTATTCGATGACACCGGCTGACAGTTCACAGTCGATGAGTGTGCCATCCTTGCGCTGTAGCCTGGCTTCGTAAATCGTGGGGACTTCCTGACCGGCCAGGCGGGCCTTGATCCGATTGACGATAAGTTCCCGGCTTTCAGGGGCAATGTGGTTAATAATGGGAGTATTCACCATCTCGGCTGCGGCGTACCCCATCATATTTCCCATGGCTTCGTTGACGAATTGGAGGATGTTGTCCTGGATAATGACGACACCGTCCGTGGCTTGTGTCACGACGGCCGAGTATCTGGCTTCCGAGTCGTGCAGGGCCTGTTCCACCTGTTTGCGTCCGGTGATATCCACGTACGAACTCAGCACGCAGGTTTCGCCTTCGTAATTGACGATGCGTGAGGATAACAGTCCCCAATACAGAGTTCCATCCGCGCGCCGGAACTGGACCTCGAAATCGTCGACATGACCGGCTGTTCGGAGGGCCTCCCTTATTTTTTCCTGGTCGCCGGGATTGGCGTAAAAGTTTAGCGTTTTGAATTCCCTTAAATTCTCCCGGCTGACCTGGCTGATCTCGGCGATCGCCTGGTTCGCGTATACCACCTGACCGTCGGAGAGGCGTGAGATGATCGTCGGAATCCTGATGGTCTCGAGGATCGTCTGGAAGCGCTGTCTTTCATCCTTGCCTGCTTCCTCAGCTCTTTTGCGCTCAGTAATATCCACGTACGAACTCAGCACGCAGGTTTCGCCCTGGTAGTTGATGATGCGGGCCGATAATAAGGCCCAGTATGGTCTTCCATCACCGCGCCGCAGCAGTACCTCAAAATCGTCGACGTGACCGTCCTGCTGGAGATTCGCTGCCACTTTATCCCGGTCTTCAGGGCTTCCAAAGTAGTCCACCGTGCGGCGCCCCACCATCTCTTCCGCAGTCAGGTTTTCGATTTGTCCTAGTGCCCGGTTGGCATACAAAATCTCACTGTCTGCCAGGCGCGAGATGACTATCGGCGCCCCAACCGCTTCAAGGATCGTTTGGAAGTTCTGTTCCTCCGTCCCGGCCGCCGGCAGGCTGGCCGGGGTGCTCGATACGGCTGGTTTCTTCCCGTTGCCTTTAATCTTTTTGTTCGTTGTCGTCATTCGTACCTCCAACTGCACTGCTCAGGACTGATG
>JBAVVF010000559.1:0-2366 GCA_049697155.1 Anaerolineales bacterium | reverse complement strand
CTTTTAACGCGAGAACAGCTTCAGGAAAGACTTATTGCCCTGCACAAAGCCAGCCTGGAATTGGTAAAAGATGTCTCATTAGATCATTTATTGGAACGGATTGCCAAAGTTGCCTGTGAGCAGGCAGATGCACGTTATGCTGCGCTGGGGGTATTGGATGAAAACGGGAAACTGGTAAAGTTCATTACCGTGGGAATGACCGATGAAGAGATCAAGCGCATGGCTCATCCGCCGGTGGGAAAAGGATTAATCGGCGAGTTGATGAACACGGAAACGCCCCTGCGCCTCCCTGTCATTCAGGAACACCCGCGCTCATCAGGTTTTCCCGCTCATCACCCGGACATGGTTTCGTTCCTGGGTGTGCCGATTCGGACGGCCACGGGGCAGCTGGGGCAAATCTATCTGACGGATAAGATCGACGCACCCGAATTTACAGCCGATGACGAGAAGATCATCCAGATGCTGGCAGGCTATGCCGCGGCAGCCATTCAAAATGCCCGTCTGCATGAGAATACCCATCGTTTGGCCGTGCTCGAAGAGCGCGACCGCATTGGCATGGATCTGCATGATGGCATTATCCAGGCGATCTATGGAGTGGGTTTATCTCTTGAAAGCGCGCTGCATTCATTTGAAGAGGATCCGAGCGATACCAAAATACGCATCCAGCACTCGATCGAGAGTTTGAATCAGGCAATCCGTGATCTGCGCGGCTATATTTTGGACTTAAGACCTCGCCAGATGGGCACGGAAGGCCTGTTGAGCGGCTTGAATCGACTGATCAACGAGTTTCGCGCCAATACACTTGCCAAAGTCCAGCTTTCCGGCATCGATGGTGAGCTGAGCGACCTGCCTCAGTCTCATTCGATGGTGCTCTTTCATATCTGTCAGGAGGCTCTGGCCAACATTGCCAAGCATGCCAAGGCGACTCAGGTGGATATTTCGCTCTGGGCGACCGAGGAAAGGGCGTTGATGGAGGTCCATGACAACGGTAAAGGGTTTGAGATGGAAAAGATGAGTGTCACCATCGGTCATGGACTCGCAAATATGCAAACCCGGGCGCACTCTGTCGGTGGTGATGTCGATATATCATCGGTTGTTGGCGAAGGTACAACAGTGCTTGTATGGGTTCCGCGGCACGCGCGCACGTAAAAACATCGAATCGAATATTTCATGCTGATTGAATCACAGGATCCTGAGTCTCAAAAATCAATAAACAAAAGTTTTTCATGCGCGGTTCTTTAAGAACGAATCCATATATTGCAGTTTCAGGTTAAATATTGGGTGTAGACCCCATATATGGGGGTGGGATAAACCAAAAGGTTGTAACTGGCTGAAACGTGTGTTCTATCGAAAATTTGAGGATCAATTGTTCACGCGCTGAATCTTTAACATTAAGTGACCTTAAAAAAACAGAAGTTTTAAAATTTGCGTAGGCTTTACGTGTTGTTATTTTGTGCATATATCTGCTAGAATGTATGCACGCTGAGATGAGGATGTGGTGAAAGAAGCCCATCGCAAGTCCCAATAGATCTCAAAATATAAATCTAAATACATTGAACAAGCCGCCCACAAGGCGGGTTACTTCGACGCACTAAATTTCTGTACCTTGGAGCTATTATGAACGTAGAGCAGGCATGGCAATCAGTACTCGGACAACTCCAGATGGAAATGCCGCGCGCCTCTTTCGATACCTGGGTGCGTGACACCAAACCTGTTTCTTATCAGGATGGAACCCTGACAATCGGTGTGCGCAATGCATATGCGCGTGATTGGCTGGAGAATCGTCTGGCGAGTACTGTCAGCCGCCTGCTGGTTGGGATTTTGAACGCCAGTGTGGCAGTGAACTTTGTTGTAAATGGCAGCGATGGGGAAGTCATGCCCGAGGAGGCACCTGCCGCGCAGCCGGAACCCTTCGACGCGGCTGAGGGCAGGCCGAGCGCAGTCGACGAGCAGCCGGCCCGCAGTTCGCACATGAACCCACGCTACCTCTTCGAGACCTTCGTCGTCGGCTCGGGCAACCGGCTTGCGCACGCGGCCTGTCTGGCGGTCGCCGAAAAACCGGCCCGGGCCTACAATCCGCTTTTCCTGTACGGCGGCGTGGGACTGGGGAAGACTCATCTCCTGCATGCCATCGGCAATGCCTGCCATGCCCGCGGCCTGCACGTCCTGTACGTTTCCTCGGAGGAATTCACGAACGACATGATCAGTTCCATCCGGACACATCAGAATCAGGCTTTTCGCGAGAAATATCGCTCGGCCGATGTGCTGCTGGTGGACGATATTCAGTTCATCGCCGGCAAGGAATCCACGCAGGAGGAGTTCTTTCACACCTTCAATACCCTGCACGGTCAGGATAAGCAGATCAT
>JBAVVF010000558.1:0-4157 GCA_049697155.1 Anaerolineales bacterium | reverse complement strand
CATCAACAGGACTCTACTATTATTGCTTTCCCTGCCGGTGGACGCCATTCCATTGCCCGGCGAGCCAATCCTTTTTGGAGTCTTCTATGTGGTTGTCTTTGTATTCCTGGAGGCAATTACAGCAAAGATGAAAGCCGCGATAGCCAGGTTGTCGGGCGGGAAAAAACGATGAACTATACGGGCCTGACTGGGTTCGCTGGATGAAGAAACCGCATAATCTATGCCCGGTCCTTATCCCCATTGAATGTGGAACCAGTTGAAATAGGAGCATTACCTTGAACCAGATTTGGCAGTCCGCCCTGGACTTCAGCCTCGAAAAGATCGAGCACAACCTCTTGACGCTCGAATATTTCCCCGACCGCTGCCCGGGAGCAGAATGGAGGCTGGTCAACAGGGACCGTATCCCCGGCCACTGGGTCGATGGATTCTGGGTCGGTCAACTCTGGCTGGCTTTTGCCCATACCCGGGATCCCAAATTTGAAATTGCAGCCCGGGAGTGGTCCGAGCGCGTGGCCTGGCTTAAAACAACGACCGGCACCCACGATCTGGGCTTTATCTTTTATTTGAGCAATGTGCTGGGGGCCTATGTCACCGGCGATGAAGCCCTGTTCGAGAATGCTCTCATTGCTGCCGAAACCTTCACACAGCGTTATAACCCGCGCGGCGAATACCTGCTGGCCTGGGGCGATATTCATGGGGATACCCTGCAGCGCGGCAAGATCAATATTGACCTGATGATGAATCTCTCGCTCCTGTTCTGGGCCAGCAGCCAGCGCGGGGATATGAAATACGCCCGCATCGCTGCCCGGCATGCCCGCACCTCCCGCTTTGCCCTGGTCCGCCCGGATGGATCTACTGCCCAGGTGGCTGACTTCAATCCGGAGACCGGTGCTTTCCTGCGCCAGGAAACTCACCAGGGGATCAGTCACACCACCTGCTGGTCGCGCGGCCAGGCCTGGGGACTGCACGGCTTTGCCGAAACGTACCGGCGCACCGGCCATGAAGTATTCCTTTACACTGCCCGGCGGCTGGCTGAATATGCCATCGCCAACGCTCCGGATGATAAAGTGCCCTTCTGGGATTACGACAGTCTGGATATCCCTGATACCTACCGGGACTCAAGCGCGGCTGCGGTGTATGCTGCAGGTTTGCTCGAACTGGCTGACGGTGAGACCGACGCGTCCCTGGCCGGACGCTGGCGTACCGAAGCCGCGGCGATCGTCCGCTCCCTGTGGGAGAACTATTCTACGTGTGAAGATGATCTGCCCAGTATTCTCAAGCATGGCAGTGTATCCGTCCCGCATGGGGAGGCGGACCATGGCCTGGTGTACGGTGATTATTATTTTCTCGAAGCGCTGCTGCGCCTGATGAAACCTGACCTGATGGCAAAGCTTTTCCCCCGCCCCGTGCTGGAGGTTGGATAACCTGCCCTGGCGATGATGTTTTCCGGGTCTGAGCCGCCAGAGACCTACAAGAGAGGAATGCGATGAACCAGATTGAGTTTGCAGATACCGGCATAAAGATTTCAGAGATGTGTCTGGGCACCATGATGTTTGGCGATCGTTGTGATGAGGCTGAATCGGCCCTTATTTTGAATCATGCCATCGACCGCGGCGTTACGTTTGTCGACACGGCTGCTTCGTATTGCAAAGGACTCACGGAGGAAATCCTTGGTCGGATTCTGCAAGGCAAACGAGGCCGGATCTTTCTGGCCACGAAAGTAACCCGCACCACCGACCCCGAGTGGATTTTGCAGAGCATGGACGAGAGCCTGACTCGCCTGCAAACGGATCATGTGGACCTGTATATGATCCACTGGCCACGTGAGAACATGGACACCCTCGCAATGATGGGAGCCTTGAACCAGGCCGTGACGGCTGGCAAAACCCGATTTGTGGGCTGCTGCAACTTCCCGGCCTGGCTGGTGGCGCATTGCAATGCCATCGCGGAACGAAATGGCTGGGCAAAACTGGTCTGCAACCAGGTTCCCTATAATTTAATCGAGCGCGGCGCGGAGGTTGAAATCTTGCCCCAGGCCGTGACGGAGAAGATCGCGATTACCACCTACCGGCCCCTCCTGCTTGGGATTTTGGCAGGCAAATATCAACCCGGCGAGTCCATCCCTGAAGATTCGCGCGGCGTCAGCGACGAGCGCATCCCGGCCTGGGTCGCGAAGTATGCTGAAGCATTGCGCCAGTTTCACCAGTTCGCGGTGGAGCGCGGTTTGCATCCCGCCCAGCTTTCCCTGGCCTGGCTGCGACAATCGGCCGGGGTCACCGCGCCCGTGGTCGGGGTCAGCGCCGCGGGCCAATTGGCCGCTTCGATCGCCGCATTCGATTTTGATTTGACAGATGCCGAGTATGAGCAGGTGACCGGGATGTTTGACACCTCTGTCAAAGAGGAAACCGGCGGCAATTTCCCAAACCTGCGTCGAATGCTAACTCTGGTTAGTTAGCACCTATCCTCAAAAGGTTGATCGCTGCTTTGTGCTCAAGCTCATCTCATCAGGATTGAAAACCGATGCCTGTCAACTGGATCCACCAAGCCCTGGATTTTTGCGTAGCGCGCATTTGTCAAAATGCGCGCAGCCTGGAAAGCTTTCCCGAACGCACCGAGAACGGGCGCTGGGTCTGTGTCGAAAGGACCGGCTGGTGGGTTGGCGGACACTGGGTCGGCTTGCTCTGGCAGGCATATGCCCATACCCAGGATCCCGACTTGGAAAGGGCCGCTCGCACCTGGGCAACCTATCTGGCGCCTCGCCAGCTCGACACCACCACGCATGACCTCGGCTTTCTTTTTGAGTTATCTCACATTCTGGGCCATCAACTGACAGGCGACGCATCCTTTCTCCCCCCTGCTCTGACGGCGGCAAAATCCCTCAGCCGGCGTTTCAACCCGCGCTGCGATTTCTTCCAGGCCTGGGGCCCGCTCGACGCTCCTGCCGAATTGCGCGGGCGCGCCATCGTCGACACCATGATGAACCTCAACCTGCTCTTCTGGGCAAGCCGGCAAACCGGCGACCCGCAATTTGCCCGGATGGCAGAAGCCCACGCGCGCACGGTGATGAAGTATCAGGTCCGGCCGGATTTCACGACCTCGCACGTCATCGACTTCGACCCGGAGAGCGGAGCATTCCTCAAGCAGGACACCCACCAGGGCTTCCGCGCGGACTCTTGCTGGAGCCGCGGACAGGCCTGGGCCGTCTATGGTTTCGGCAACTGTTTCCGGGCCACGGGCGACCCGGTCTTTCTGGAGACCGCTCGCCATCTGGCCGACTATGCCGTCGCAAACCTCCCCGCCGACCAGGTTCCATATTGGGATTATCGCAGTCCCGAAATCCCGGATGACGTGCGGGATAGTTCCGCCGCCGCGATCCTCGCCTCGGGCCTGCTCAACCTTTCCGAGCTGGAGTCTGGCCCCGAGGCTTCTTCCCGCTGGCGTTCCCAGGCGGAAGTGATCCTGGGATCGCTCTGGGAAAACTATTCCGGCCGGGGTACTTCTGAGCCGAGTATCCTGATCCATGGCACGCGTTCGAAGCCTCAGGGTTTGGTGGATCACGGACTGATCTATGGTGATTATTATTTTGTCGAAGCTCTTATGAAACTATTCAGGTTAACCAAGGTTGGCTTACCGTAGTAACGGCTTCAGCCGTTGATTTCACAAGCAAAAGGCGACTGAAGTCGCCACTACGTTGTTGCGGTCAACTTCAAAGATACAAAGGAGCACTTTATGCCAAAAAGAATAGTTGCTTTTGGAGAAATTATGCTGCGGCTCTCCCCGCCGGGATACCAGCGTTTCTCACAGGCGCGCAGCTTCGATGTGGTCTACGGCGGCGGGGAGGCGAACGTCGCGGTCTCACTGGCGAACTATGGTTTGCCGGTGGATTTCGTCACCCGCATTCCGGGGAACGATATAGGCGAATCCTGTATTGCCTTCCTGCGGCAATACGGTGTGGGGGTGGACAAGATCCTGCGCGGCGGTGAACGCCTGGGAATCTACTTCCTCGAAATGGGAGCGATGCAGCGCGGCAGCAAAGTGGTCTATGACCGGGCGTACTCCTCCATCTCCACCATTGAGCCCGGCATGGTGGATTGGCGGTCGGTCTTTGCCGAGGCCGACTGGTTCCATTGGACCGGCATCACTCCTGCCATCTCGGC
>JBAVVF010000557.1:0-3087 GCA_049697155.1 Anaerolineales bacterium | reverse complement strand
GCCATCCTGAGCATCTACGCCCCGGCCGATCACGAGCATGTGCGCCAGAATATCGAAAAGGCCGACCAGATCGGGCACGTCCGCTACGAAGCCCACATGGTTCGCAGGGATGGCTCGGTCCTTCCGGTCCAAATGGACCTGGTGAGTGTGCTCGACGACGATGGCGGGATTATGTACCGAGTTGCCACCGCACAGGATATCTCCGAGCGCAAACAGGCGGAGGCGGCTTTGGTGGACAGTATCACTCAGTTCCGCACCCTGTTCGAAGCCTCACCCGATGCAAACATGCTGATCGATCCGCGCGGCAGCTGGCCGATCCTGGACTGCAATACAGCAGCCTGCCAGATGAATGGATATACACGTCACGAGCTCATTGGTCAGCCCATCGATATTCTTAACCCGCAGCCACTGCCTGCCGTTGAACTGGATGAATACCTGGCAAAAATTCGACAGGCGGGTGTCCTGCACTATGAAACGCTGCACCGCCGCAAGGATGGGACCGAATTTCCCATCGAAGTGTCAACTTCCCTGATTTCACTGGGCGGGCGGGATGTGCTGCTGGGGATCGACCGCGATATCACTGAGCGCAGGCGGGCCGAAGAGAACCTGCGCCGCTTTGAGCTGCTGTCGGAGCACAGCCGGGATATCATCCTTTTCATGGGACGTGACGATGGGCGCATCCTGGAGGCCAACGCCGCGGCGGTGCAGGCCTACGGGTACAGCCGCGCCGAGTTGCTGGCCCTCACCATTTGGGACTTACGCGCCATTGGCGCCCAAAGCCTGACGGCTGAGCAGATGGCCCAGGCCGACGCCGATGGTATTCTCTTTGAGACCATTCATCGCCGCAGGGATGGCACCACCTTCCCCGTCGAGGTAAGCTCGCGTGGGGCGGCCATCGGGGGCATCCGAACCCTGATCAGCATTGTGCGCGACATTACAGAGCGGAAACGGGCCGAGGCAGCACTCCAGCTTAAAGATAAGCTGCTGCACCTGACCAGTGAGATGGCCAAGGTGGGCGGCTGGGAGTTCGATACACAAACCCTGACAGGTATGTGGACAGACGAGGTGGCCCGCATCCACGACCTGGATCCGGCCCAGGAGACAAACGTCGAGCTGGGGCTGAGTTTCTATATCGGCGAGTCGCGGGCCACGATCGAACATGCCATCCAGGAGGCGATCCAATCTGCAAAGTCCTATGACCTCGAGCTGGAAATGCTCACGGCCAAGGGAAACCGCAAATGGGTCAGGTCAATGGCGCTGCCCATGGTGGAAGACGGCCGGGTCGTCAAGCTGCAGGGGATTTTCCAGGACATCACCGAACGCAAGCAGGCGGAGGAGGAAATCCAAAGCCTGGCCAGGTTCCCGTCCGAAAACCCGAATCCGGTATTGCGCCTGTCTTTGGATGGCAAAATCCTTTATGCAAATAAAGCCAGTGCGCCGCTATTGGAACTCTGGGGACGAGAGGTCGATCAGACAGTGCCGGAGGAGTGGCAAAAGTACGAGGCGGATGTATTTGCATCGGGTCTGAATAAAGAAGTTGAAGTTACATATGCCGGACGAACTTTCTCCTGCATCCTGGGCCTGATCCGGGAAGCAGGGTATCTCAACATTTACGGACGCGATATCACCGAGCGCAAACAGGCCGAGGCGGAAATCAGGCAGCTGAATGAGGAGCTGGAACAGCGCGTCATCGAGCGGACCCTGCAGCTGCAGAGCGCCAACAAGGAGCTGGAATCCTTTTCCTATTCGGTCTCGCATGACCTGCGGGCCCCGCTGCGGGCCATCGACGGGTATACGCGCATCCTGCTGGAGGATTACGAGCCGAATCTGGATGAAGAAGGAAAGCGCATGTGCAACATCATCAGCGCGGAGGCCCGGCGCATGGGACAGTTGATCGACGACCTGCTGGCGTTCTCCCGCATGAGCCGCAAGGAGATGCGTTCCTCCAAAATCGATATGAAGGAACTGGCGGTTTCGGTCTTTAATGATCTGGCCAGGGAGCCGGAGCGGGCGCGCATCGACTTCCGGGCAGGCCGGCTGCCTTCCGTGATGGGAGATCCGTCCCTGCTGCGCCAGGTCTGGATCAACCTGCTTTCCAACGCGCTCAAATTCACCTCCAAAAAGGAACGGGCCGTCATCGAAGTTGGCAGCAAACAAAGCAGGGATGAGTACGTCTATTACGTGCGCGATACCGGTGCAGGCTTCGACATGGAATATTCTGCAAAAATGTTCGGGGTCTTCCAACGACTGCACAGCGAAAGTGAATTCAGCGGGACCGGTGTGGGCCTGGCCATCGTACAGCAGATCATCCACCGGCACGGCGGGCGCGTTTGGGCCGAAGGGGAGGTGGACAAAGGCGCCACGTTCTATTTCTCTCTCCCCCGAAAGGCCGATCACCATGAATGAAAATAAAAGGACGCGCGTGGATGTTCTGCTGGTGGAGGATAACCCGCGCGACGCGGAGTTGACGATCCGGGTCTTCAAAAAGCACAATCTCGCCGACCGCCTCTTCCACGTCCGGGATGGCGCCGAAGCGCTGGACTTTCTGCTGGCGCGGGACAGGCAGGACGGGCCGGAGGCGGACGCCCCACCCAGGGTGGTCCTGCTGGATTTGAAGCTCCCAAAGGTGGATGGACTGGAAGTCCTGCGCATCATGAAAGCCGACGAACGGACGCGCACCATCCCGGTCGTGGTCGTGACCTCCTCCGCCGAGGACCCGGATATCGAAGCCGCCTACCGGCTGGGCGCAAACAGTTACGTCATCAAGCCCGTGCAGTTCGAAGCGTTCATGGAGGTCATGCGCCGGCTGGGGATCTACTGGCTGACGGCCAATCATCCTTTGAGATGAAGATGGAGTTTTCACTGCACACATGATTACCGATTTCCAGGCGCTACCCCAAAAGGCAGAAAAGCATGAGCAAGCCAACCCGTATTCTGATCGTTGAAGATGTGGCCGCCGATGCGGGCCTGGCCGAATATACGATCCGCAAGGCATTGGAACACTGCGAGTTCCAGGTGGTGGCCACCCGCGAGGAGTTCCTGCAGGCGCTGAAGTCATTCCAGCCGGATGTCGTCCTGTCGGACTAC
>JBAVVF010000556.1:0-1616 GCA_049697155.1 Anaerolineales bacterium | reverse complement strand
GGCTGGCATTTTGCTTGATGATCTCACTGCGCACGTCAGCCGAGCTGGCCTGCAGGAGGCGCTCAATCAACTGTACACGCTCCTGCTGCTCCTTGAGCATTTCAGGTGTGATGCCGTCCTTCACAAGGATGGTCTGGATCATGGATTCATAGGTCAGATTCGGAGTAGGATTTAGCAAATAGCCTTTGCGTTTTTCGGGCGGCAGCCGATCTGTGACCTGCTTGATCATGGGCCCGATCAGGCGTTCCTGTTCATTGAGCGGCATATTCAACTCGGGCGGGAAGAAGGTGAGCAGCAATTCCTTTTCGTTATCGTGATAAACGATGGGGGTTGCCAGGCGGCCCTGATATCCACAGTGCGGACAGCGCGCCATATTCGAGACGCCGCCCAGCAGTCTCTGTTTGGCCTGCGGATCCTGTGTCACGTCGAAGAGCTGTTCAACATTGGCCGCAATGGGCTGACGGCAGCGGGGACAAGCAATTTGTGTTTGAGGCATTATTTTTATTTCCGATTTCCGATTTTAGATTTACGATTGGTGCGCGACACCTGCTCAACCAACCGACTATCGAACTATCAAACTACCCAACTAATTTTTCCATCCGGTCGATGTAACCTTCCATCACCGCGAAGGTTTCCTCGACGGCTCGTGGCGTCGTCAGGTCTGCGCCCGCCTTTTTGAGCACATTCAGCGAATAATCAGAATTGCCCGACTTGAGGAAGCCGAGATAGTTTTCCACGGCATTCGGTTCGCCGCGCAGGATTCTGCCGGCCAGGGCATGCGCGCCCGAGATCCCGGTGGCATAGGCATAGACGTAGTAGTCGGCGAAGAGATGCCCGAACGTGGACCAGGTCATGCCGACTCTTTCGCGGTCGAGGTCGAAGCCGGGGCCGAAGCCCTCGGCGAACAAATCGGCCATCAGGTCGACCATGGAATCGGCCGTGAGGGGTTCACCGCGCTCGGTGCGCCGGTGCGTCTCCAGCTCGAAGCGGGCCAGGGTGGGCATCTGGAAGAAATACCGGAAGAAGTTTCCGCCAACGGCTTCATCGATCAGCGCCAGCTGGAAGTTTTTATCGGTGACGGTATCGAGCAGGTGTCCGCGCAGCATGGCCTGGTGGAAGTTGGAGGCCACCTCCGCCACAAACAGGGAGTATTCCGTGTAGATGAAGGGCTGATTTTTCCAGGTCAGATATGAGTGCATCGAATGACCCAGTTCGTGGGCCAGCGTGCTCATGCTGGTGACTTCGTCCGTGTAGCTCATATTGATGAACGGATGAGTTCCCTGCGAGCCCCACGAAAACGCGCCCTCGGCTTTGCCCTGGTTCGGATACACATCCACCCAGCGATCCTGCAGGCAGCCCCGGCGGACCCTCTCCACATATTCCTTTCCCATCGGCGTCAGGCTTTCGCAGATGAGCTCCACGCCTTTTTCAAAGGGTATTCTTACTTTCCGCTTCACGATGGGGGCCCACATATCGTAATAAGCGAGTTTCCTCAGCCCCAGCGCTTTGCGCCGGATTTCGAAGTAGCGATGCCAGATCGGCAGGTTCTTCCTGAACGTATCGATCAGATTATGGAAGACGTCCGTGGGAATATTCAGGTAAAAAAGGGAGGCTGC
>JBAVVF010000555.1:0-4695 GCA_049697155.1 Anaerolineales bacterium | reverse complement strand
AGGTATCGTCGGGGTCGACGATCAGCAGGGAGACTTTGGGGTTGGCCAGCATGTTCCTCCCCTTCTGGCGCTCACGCGACGTATTAACCCGCGCACACTCCCCATCAAAGTCACACCACACCAGACTGGATTGCGGCTGTCCGTCCGGCATGATCGTGGTCAGCACGCCATGGATGGGCCGCGTCAGGAGGTCCTGATGGCTCTCGGGTATCGGTTTGCTCATACGATCTCCTCGTCCCTGCCGGTGGCGTCCAGCGCGACAATGTGGGTCGGCAGGATCCTGCACAGCACCGGCGTCTCTTTTTCCTTGAATTCGGCGGGAACACATTCGCCAAAGTATGGTTTCCTGCCGGTGTATAGTTCGGAGAGTCCATCCAGGTGTTCCAGCGCGCCTTCTTCGGTCATTTCGATCACCGTGCCGCGGATATCCAGGTAGCGCAAAGGCTGGCAGGGATCGTAACAAAGCAGGGTAACCCTGGGATTGGCGCGCATGTTCTTTTCCTTTTGAAAGCCGCGCATCGTGTTGACCAGGACACAGGTCCCATCGAAATTGCACCACACAACGGTGGTCTGCGGCTGGCCGTCGGGCATCAGCGTCGTCAGGGCGGCAACGCGCGGCCGGTTGAGCAGGTCATAGTGGGATTCGGGGATTTGGAGCATCATACTCACCTACAACATCGTCTCCACGATTTCCACCGCGCTCTGCACGCAGGGTTTGCAGACCTTGCTGGAGAGGTCGTTCTCCGCGAAGAACTTTCGCCCTTTGGCTGTCGTCAGATCGCAATCATTCAATAGCGTGCGGCAAAGATAGCTGCCGTGCTTTCGGGCAAATTCGTCCATCAATTCGCGGGTCCTGCCGTAGGCGATATCTTTGGCTGTGTCAGCCTCTTTTTCGCCCCTGCCATACCGGACCCCCAGGACCATCAGCGCGCCGGTCACAGCACCGCAGACCTCGCCCTTACGCCCCATCCCGCCGCCAAAGCCGCCGGCGATCTTGAGTGCTTTGTCCGGCTCGATCCCCAGGTCTTCGCAAAACGCGTGGAAGACCGATTGGGCACAGTTATAACCTTCTGCAAATTTGGACATTGCCTGTTCGCTCTTCGTCATTGTTCATCCTTCCTTCGCAAAGATAGATTAGACCTCTCATAAGAGTCCAAAACCTTACCACGGAGACACGCAAAACTCGCTCACGCCGCCGTCCTCGGCGGCGATCACCGGGTACACCTGCGCCGGGGACGGCGCAGGGAGCCCCTTTGCACCAGAAACAAAACTAACCACGGAGACACGGAGGAGCGGAGTTTTTTCCCTTGTTTTTTCTCCGTGTCTCCGCGGTTCAAAAGGTCTGTGTCATGATAGTCTGCGGCTTACGCAGGAAGTTTATCGATCAACCTGCCCGCCGGGCGGCAATCTCGACAAGTTCCTGATTGACAATGCTGCCGTCCTTGTCCACCAGGCCAAAGTCCAAAGCTTTGTACGTCCAAATGGACCGACCGATATTAGCCTCATTGAGCAGCTCGATGAAGTCGCGCGTCCAATTGATACGCGTGGACAGCGGTGCGCCTTCAAACACCCCAAACTCGCCGCAATAGACCGGCTGGCCGGTTCGCTCTGCAAAATCCAGAGCCGGCTTGAGAGCTGCGCGCAGATACTTCTGATCGAATCGTATGTCAACCTCCCGGTCCAGCCGGTGGGTATCCTTCGGAAACTTCCGGACAATATGTTCCAGTCCCTCAGCTTCCTGCCCGGGATAGTCGATCTGGCGGTTGTATTCGATGATCGGCGGGATCCAGGGTGCTCTTTGATGCGTCACGGTCAGCGGCAGGTAGAAATGGAAGGTATACAGGATATGCGGGTCATCCAGAACGTCGATGTTTTGCAGCTCATCGACCGCGTTATATTGATTGCCGCCGACCACAATCAGGCGTTCGGGGGCAATCGAACGGATGCGCTCCACCATCTTGCGGACCAGCCTGTTCCAGGGGCTGCTCTCGGGCAGGACAATCTCGTTCAGAAGCTCGAACGCCAGGGTCTCATTGTTCCGGCCGCTGAAGCGGCGGGCGATGGACTCCCAGAGCCGCATCAATCTTTCCTGCAGGGCCGGGGTATCGAACAGGGTGGCTTTGGCAAGCTGATCGAAGGCAAAGCCAGGCGCCTTGTGCAGATCAAGAATGACGCTCAGGTTGTTTTCCTGACACCAATCCAGACAGGATTCGATGTATTCGAAGTCGCTGTCTTTATAAACCCCCGGCCGGTCATCGTCTTCCAGGAGAGGGTAATCCACCGGCAGGCGGACGTGGTCCATACCCCAGCCGGCGATACGCTCGATATCCGCTCTTGTGATGAAGGTCTTGAAATGCTGATGGTCGTATACCGGATATTGTGAGATCCAGCCGCCCAGGTTGATGCCGACCTGGAGAGAGGCTTTGTCCATGATGTTCATTTCCTTATCTGGTTGGCGCGTCCACTATGACTTTGAAAGGTCCCCAAACAATTCAAACGCGTCCGCCTGCGGCTGATACCCAAGGATTTCCCTCGTCTCGGTCAGGTCGAGGCGTTTGAACTTATTGTCCGAAATGGCGTGCGCGATCGCAAAGGTGATATTCGGGGTCTCGAGACACTTAGTCAGCAGCTCATTGAAATCAGCGGGGCTCAAAAAGGCATCCTGTTCCGACGGCGATAGATGCTCGGGATGTTCAGGCAAGACATATGCCCCGATCCGCAGGACGATGCCTGGCAATCCCTCCCTGAAAGCAAAGTAGGCAGTCAGGGCCTCGCCAAAGCATTTCGACACCCCGTAAAGGTTCGCGGGGCGGATCGGCATATTGGCCTTGATCTGTACATCCGCCGGGTAGGCTGCCACGGTGTGGATGCTACTGGCATAGAGGAAACGCCGGCAGCCCGACTCTTGAGCTGCTCGAAACATATTGTAGGTAGCAATGATGTTATTCCCCAACAGGGAGGACATAAAATCAGCCTCCGGCGAGGGATCGGCAGCCAGATGGATGACCATGTCCATGCCTTCGCAGGCCTGCCGGCAGGCCGCGGGATCCTGCAGGTCGAGGACCAGGCTTTCCCCTGAAAAGGGACCGAGCTTTCGGGAATCCCAGGCAACCTTATCCACGACGCGCATCGAATATCGATCGGAAGCAAAGCGGACAAAATGGGAACCTATTTTCCCACAACCACCGGTTATAACAATTTTGGGCTTCAACTCTCGGTTCATTCTGCCTCACAAGCCATTGATTCTTGAGTATCCCATGTAACAGAACGATTATAAATCCTTTGTATGAGAGGGTTTTATGCGCGGCGCGCCTTCCGTTAACGGTCTGCAAAACGGGATAAAATCAGGAAGAAAATGTCTCGCCACAGATCCAAACGCAAGCAAACCCTTGCTGAGAAATATCCGCCCTCGCCGCCCTGTTCCTGCGACATGTGCAGGAGCTACTGCAAACGCCCCGGCTGGTGGACGGTGACGGAGGCCGGGCAGGCCATCGAGGCCGGCTATGCCAGCCGCATGATGCTGGAGATGGCACCGGGGTTTAACTTCGGCGTGCTCTCCCCTGCCTTCAAGGGCTGCGAGGTTAAATTTGCCTACAACGAATATGCATCGCGGGTCTGCACGTTTTTGGTGGATGACAAATGTGAGCTGCACGGAACGGGGTACCAGCCGCTCGAGTGCCGTTACTGTCACCATGAGCGTCCCGGGCTGGGCCCCATCTGTCACGCGGATATCGAAAAGGACTGGAATACTCCCGCCGGGCGTGCGCTGGTGGTGAAGTGGTCGAACCGGGTGGGCTTTGTGAAGGGACAAACTTGAGAAGTCACTGACCTGCTTTCCCGAAGAAGGCCTCGTTATCGCTGATCCTTCCGATCCCGATCCTTCTCCCGTCGATATCTTCGAACACGAATTCATACGACCCGTACGAGGTAAGGCCCGGCGGGCGGACGATCATTACCCCTTTTTCCTTCCATTCCATATAGAGTGCATCCACATCTTCAACCATTGCGGGGTCGAGGTAGGCATCATATCCTGCCCCATGCCGCGCCTGGTTGGAAAGCACTTCTCCATACCTCGACTGGACGAGGATGATCTCGATGGCATCCCGGTAAAGGGCCGCGAAGATTTCCTCTTTATCGTAATGCTCGACGACTCGAAACCCCAACACTTCCCGATAAAAATTAACTGTCCTCCGAACATCCGGCACGACGAACACTATCACGGCATTGGTGAGTCTGGCGTTACCCATGTCGATTGCCCTGCTATTCCAGGTCTTTGCGAAGATCGAAGGCGGTGGTTTGATCCGGATGATGGCGGGGGCCGCTGACGATCCGGTAGCCGCGTCTCTGCCAGAATTCGATAGCCTGCGGGTTGTTCACCTGGACCCCGGAATGGATCACCTTGATCCGCGGGTCCTTGCGGATCTCCGCCTCGCAGGACTCGACGACGGCCTTTCCGATGCCCCGTTTGCGGAAAGGTGCCGCGATCATCAGGAGAGCCAGGTAGGCAGCCTGGGGATCGCCCTCGAAATTGGCGGGCACATAATCCAGGACCCCGATCATCTCTCGATCTGCGCTATAGATCCCGCAGAAGATGCCGCCCTGCTCCCGGGAAAGCTCGAGATCCTTGAGCACCATTTCCATCGAAGCGCTGGCCACAGGCCCCAATGCCAGGAAGTCTTCACACTGCTGGTACAC
>JBAVVF010000554.1:0-4668 GCA_049697155.1 Anaerolineales bacterium | reverse complement strand
GCCGAGAATCGTCGCGATCCCGCCCGCAAAT
The DNA here is from genome assembly GCA_049697155.1 of Anaerolineales bacterium. GTDB lineage: Bacteria > Chloroflexota > Anaerolineae > Anaerolineales > Villigracilaceae > Defluviilinea. Next base: position 4,637 of record JBAVVF010000554.1, on the reverse strand, counting down.
ACGAGCAGGACGATGGCGAGTAGCAGGTCATGCTCGCTGGCAAACATCAGCTCCGCGGAAAACCAGACGTTGAAGAAGGTCAGAATGCTTGCAAGTACATATCCGCCCAGCAGGGTCCAGCGCAGGGTCGGTGAGCGGCTGACCCAGCCCAAACGATAGGCTGCATATCCGATCAGTGCGGAGGCGAGCGCGGTAACGCCCAGGAACAATGCCATCAAGCCAAGTTCGTTGGAGGGCGGGGACATGAGCAGCTTGAAGAATGCCAGCGAAATGGCGAAGATGAAAAGAACGCCAACTGCCAGGCGGGCAAGCATGGGAACGCGGGAGAGGGAGAGTTTCATAAGATTTTTCCGTCATTGCGAGCGAACGTAGTGAGCGAAGCAATCTCATTTACACTAATTGAGATTGCTTCGTCGGGCAAAGCCATCCTCGCAATGACGTTATGGTTCAAATTTATATCCCACACCCCAGACCGTCAGCAGACGCGTGGGGTGAGATGGATCGTCTTCGATCTTTTCGCGCAGGCGGCGGACGTGTACGGTCACAGTGCCGGGGTCGATGTACTGTGCGCCGCCCCAGATGCGGTCGAGCAGCTGCTCGCGCGTAAAGACCTGTTTGGGATGCTGGGCCAGCAGATGGAGCATGTCGAATTCCCTGGCAGTCAGCTCCACTTCCGAGTTGTTGACGGTGACGATCCGGCTGCCGGGGTCGATCATGATGGCATCGAACTCCAGGGGACGGTCCGTCTCCGCCTCCGGCTGCTCCCGTCCGAGGCGGCGCATCACGGCCCGGACGCGGCTGACCAGCTCCTGCGGGCTGAACGGCTTGACCACGTAATCGTCCGCGCCCATTTCGAGCCCGGCAATGCGGTCGATCTCCTCGCGGCGCGCCGTCAGCATGATGATCGGCACATTGGAACGGTCCCGTAACCAGCGGGTGAGCGAAAGACCGTCCACTTCGGGGAGCATCAGGTCCAGAATCACGAAATCGGATGTTTGCTTTTCAAAGATATTCATGGCCTGCCTGCCATCCGAGGCGATCTGCACCTGGTACCCGGCGCGCCGCAGGTACAGGCTGACCACTTCGGCGATGCTGGCTTCATCTTCCACAACAAGGATCGTTTTCATCGATCTCCAATGATAATCGAACGGATTTTTTCAGGTATTAACAAAGTCTTACGGAAATGGCTGCGGAGTTCATGCTTCCGTAATGATTTTACAGCCCTTTTGTAAGGACTGCCTGCTAGGATGCAGTGAAATCCAAAACAGGAGAGAGGTATGAAAAATCGAATTGCCTTGTTGAGCATGATATTGTTACCGGTCTTCGCCCTGGCCGCTTGCGGAGGCGCCGCGCCGGATGCAATGGACAAGCCTACCGAAGAAGCCATGATGACTGAAGAGCCCATGATGACCGAAGAAGCCATGATGACTGAAGAAGCCATGATGGAATCACCAGCATGGTTTGGGGCTTCGCTCAAGGATGTCCGCAGCGGCGAATCGTTCACGATCAATGATTTCAATGGGAAGGTTGTCCTCGTGGAAACCATGGCCGTCTGGTGCCCAACCTGCAGGCAGCAGCAGGAACAGATCAAGTCTCTATACGAGTCGCTCGGGATGAGTGAAGATCTCGTCATCGTCTCGCTGGATATCGACCCCAACGAGGATGAAGCTATTCTCACGGAATACACTCAACAGAATGATGGATTTGGCTGGCACTACGCAGTGGCTGACCCGGATACCGCCCGCGAGATTGGCAGCACATACGGCGACCAATTCCTGAATCCGCCTTCGGCACCCGTTCTGGTGATCGATCGTCATGGCGTTGCCCATCCTTTGCCATTCGGACTCAAGAGCGCCGAGGATCTAATGGAGATCATCCAGCCCTATCTGGATGAGAAGATATAATCGTACGAGTGTTCGGTCGGGGTCTTTGCGAAGCACTCCCGAAGGGAGCAGACCCCGACCGAGCTTTATAGATACCTCATGGAAACAATTCTTACATCCCTTTCGCTTGGCTTGTTGGCAACCACCAGTCCGTGTGTGCTGCCGTTGTATCCCGGCTTCCTCGCTTACATCAGCGGCGGACAGGATGGACTGCAAAACAAAACTGCCCGTTATTTTCTTGGTTTCTTTGTGCTGGCCGGCGTATTGACCATGATGCTTGCATTGGGCGGGATCATTGCCTTGCTTTCCGTTTCGATTGGCAGGGCCTTATCTGTAATAATTCCCCTGGCGGATCTGATCATTGTCTTATTGGGTGTTTTGCTGCTGCTGAATATGAATCCCTTCAAGCGCCTGCCGCAAATCCGTGTCCCTGTGCTTTCCCATCCCTTTGTAAACGCATTCGTTTATGGATTGCTGTATGGTCCCATTGCCCTGCCCTGCTCGGGCCCGCTGGTGGTCAGTGTCTTTGCATTGTCGCTGACGGCCGCGGAGGCCTTCAGCAAATTGAATATCTTCTTCTGGTTCGGGATCGGGTTTGGAATACCGCTCCTGCTGCTGTCCTTCCTCTCCGGCGCGGCCCAAAGATGGATCACACGCCAGTTTGCCATGCGGGCCCGTCTGATCAACGTTCTGAGCGGCCTGCTATTGGTGGGTGTGGGGATCTATGATTTCAGTGTCAATTGGCCTCTGCTTCAAATTTATTTGAATTGATGTCCCCATTTGATTGCATTGCGGAGTCAGTCGCCTATTCTTCCTGGAGTACCGTGATCTGGTCGTAGGTCAGGATGTGATCGCGCCCGGCCTCCTTGGCGGCGTACATGGCTCGGTCGGCCGCGCGCAGGAGGGCTTTGCGTGTATCGCCATGGTCGGGGAAGGCTGCGATCCCCATCGAAATGGTGGTGGTCAGGGTGTGGCATTCGTAGGGAATTTCGAGCGCATTCAGCTTCCGGCGCAGCTTCTTGGCCCGTTCATAGGCTGTATGCCTGGTAATGTTCGGCATGACCACCACGAACTCTTCGCCGCCATAGCGGCAGGCAAAGTCACCCCGCCGGCTTTGTTCGGCAAGAGTGTTTGCCAGCGCTTTGAGCACCTGATCTCCGCCATCGTGACCATAGGTATCATTTACTTTCTTGAAGTGGTCCAGATCGAGCATGATAATGCAGACCGGATAGGCTTCGCGCCGGGCGCGCGCCAGTTCGCGATCGAGGGTCTCTTCAAGATAGCGCCGGTTGAAGAGATTGGTGAGCGGATCGCGGATGGCCTGCTCGCGCAGCTGGCTTTGCAGCAGACCGATCTCGATCAGCTGCGTCTGCAAACGTTCGTTGGCGTAATGCAGTCTCTGCTCATCCTGTTTGCGTTCGGTTACATCCCGAAAGACCATCAGGCGACCCGTCAGAATCTGATTCCGGTCGTACAGCGGCGTGACCCGCAGATCCAGATAGCGCGGCGGATTTTCCGGGACTTTCAGCTCGGCCCGGGTCTCCACCTCATCCCAAAGGGAATCGATTTTGTCCATCCAGCCGCGAAAAACCTCGGAGGCGTTTTGCCCCATGTAGGACGCCGGGGGGCTTTCCAGGAAGTTTGCCATGGCGGGATTGATATCCACGATGCGATTTTGCACGTCGAGGACAATGACGCCGTCGCGCATATTCTCGATCAGACGGCCGCGCGCCACGGGGATCAGATCCAAAAAATGGGTCCGTAGAAAGGCAAAGGCGAAAATAAGCCCCGATAAGCCGAAGGTGATCGGGCTCAGGTCCAGGCCCTGCATTTTGTTGAAATTTAATTCACTGTAGGCATTGCCAAGCCAGGGCAGGATGGAAGCAACCAGGACCCAGCGATATTGATAGCGGTACAGCGGGCCCGAACGCCGGACACCCTGGCATAGCAAAACGAGTGAGATCCCAATGAGTCCATAGGAGTAGATGGTATTCACAAAATACCAGAGTCCGCGTGTCAGCACGATTGTTACAACGGCGTTCTCCTCAACCACTTTCATGGATGTGTACAAAAGATGATGGTAATCGTTGGTCCAATGCAGGAGCAGGGAGATTGTCGGTTGAACAGCAACCAGCAGCAGATTGCGGCGTGTCAGCCAGATATCATTATTGGTGAATCCCAGTACGAACAGAAAGAATAACGTAGGGATGGGTGTCACACCGAGGAACATTACCTTGAACCAGAAAATCTTTGTCCCCATTGAAATGTCCATCCAGCGTGTGGCATAGCACATGGACCAGATGGCCATGGAGAGCAGCAGCAGACTTAATGCAGAAGAGCCTGGCGCTGACCGCCGCCAGGCTGCGATCGAGGCGAGAAGTGAAATTAACGCGGAAAGTAACGAAAGAACCGCGTAGAGGTGGATGGGCATTTTCTGCTCAGACTCTCCCGATAATTGTAGCCGTCCATAGGTACGTTGACATTGCAGACGGTTAACAAAATCGAGATATCCTTCGGGCTGGTTTGCGTATAGCTGGATGGTGAAGCCGTGATCTTTTTATTGGGAAACTTGTTGACAGAGACAACAAACCTCCAGGGAACTACAAGAAAAGGTCCAACTCGCAGAACCTGTATTGTACTGCCTTCGGCGTGCAGTGTGATGTCCTGCTGGTCATGGGAGTGGCGAAAAGTGTGGGTAAAAACCTTCTTAGCCACAGAGAACACTGAGCCCATTGAGAAAAAATCTCTTAAAAC
>JBAVVF010000553.1:0-12950 GCA_049697155.1 Anaerolineales bacterium | reverse complement strand
ATGTCGCAATGTTCGCGGGCCAGCTTCAGCGATCCAGCTTCGATCCGGGATAGATCCAGAAGGTTGTTGATCAAGTCGGTCAGCCGGTCTGATTCATCTGAAATAACGGTGAGGAACTCGCGCTGGGATTTGCGGTCCCATTCCACGTCCTCTGCCAGCATGGTCGAGGCATAACCCTTGATGGCCGCAAGCGGAGTACGCAGCTCATGGGATACTGTAGACACCAGACTGGAACGCATGCGATCCAGCTCGCGATCGGCAGTGATATCGTGAAAGAAAATGCCGCGCCCGATGGGAATCCCGTCTTCATCATTCACATTGAACACTTCCAGGCGCAGATGGACGGTTTTGTCCTGCTGATTCTGGGAGATTTCAACAAGCTGATCGCCTTTTTTGCCAAGGATCTTCTGAACATCGCTTTTCCTCTCCGGCTTCTCAGATGTTCTTGCGACGATGCGCGCCAGGATCTGGTCGATATGCATTCCGGTCAAGCTGCGGGGGGAAAGATCGGCCAGCTCCCCGACCCGTTTGTTGGCATAGATGGCTTTTCCATCCAGGTCACCCAGGATCAATCCATCGTGCAGAGACTGGACCAGCGCCTCGAGACGGTGTGTCTGCTCACGCAGGCGTGTGTCGCTGCGTTCATACAACATGGCGTTCTCGATGGCCATGGCGGCGTGGTTGGCAAAGCTGGTCAGGAGCTGAATTTCATTGTGGGTGAAGACATGCGGCGTGGGATGAAATACAAGCAGGGCCGTCGGTGGGGCGTGCTGGGTATTGAGCGGCACGGCCAGGATGGCCCGGTAACCTTCCACACGGGCGCGCTGTTTCCTGACGATGTAAGACGGGTCTGTCTCCGTATCGCTGACCTGGATCGGTTCCCTGGCATGCAGGGCGCGCATGGTGACCGAATCCGGCTCGGTGGGCTGGATGGACAATTGCTCGATGAACTGCCGTGAAAGGCCGCGTCCGGCCCGGATGCGAAAGCTGCCGTTCTCCTTGTCCAGTGCAATGACCGCGTACATCTTGATGCTCAGCAGGCGTCCCATCTGCTCGAGGATGCGGTTAAGCACGGTTTCAGGGTCGAGGGTGGAGACGACTGCGGTGCTGGTCTCCAAAAGGGTGGACTGTTCCTGCATCCGCTCGGCGATCGAGTCTTTCATGCGGATGATACTGCGGATCAGGTGACCGATCTGGTCGCTGCGCCGGGACTCGGAAAGAAGATGGGCCTGTTCCTGCTCGCTAATCGGCTGATTCGACCCGATCGCTTCGCTGATCGGCGCGAGACGCTCGATGGGTCGAATCACGCGCAGGGTCAGCGTTCCCCAGAAGAACAGCCCGATCAGGAGAAACGTGGCGGCCGCGATCAGAACGATGCGGCGCAGGATGATCTGGGTCGCAAACGCGGCGGAAGTGGGGCGACTGACGATCACTTCCCAGTGGATGCTGGAGACAGGTGCGTGAGTGTAAAGTTTCTCCTCTCCATCTGGATCCGGGATGATCTGCGAAGGATTCCTGGTGTCAAAGTCAGTCAGATACCTTTGCGGAATGACATCATCAGCCGGCCGCAGCAGGAACTTCGGATCAGGATAGGCAATGATCTGGTCGGCCGAATCCAGGATAATGACCTGGAGCCCTTCCTCGGATTGATGTTCGGAGATCACCGCCGTAAGCGTCTGACTTAAGCTTTCCAATCTGATATTTGCGCCGACCAGTCCCAGAAATTTGCCATTTGGGGACCACAGCGGCATGACTGCTGTTGCCACAGCCTGATTTGTGGTTGGCGAAATCCGTCCTTCAGAAACCAGCGGCCCGTCAGTCTGTAATGCCTGTTGGAAATATTCGCGGAATGAAAAGTCGTCACCGACAGTCGATATCGGCCCTGTCGGATAGTGATAGGACATGATCCCGGCTGCATCGAGCCGGTAGATCAGGTTGATATCCGGAGAGGTGTTGATGATGACGCTGAATACTTCCTGCATGCCGGCGTTGTCTGATGCGGCGACTGCCGGATATTCAGCCAGCCCATCCACGGTCGTCAGGGCTTTGGTGATCGCCAGGTCCACTTCCTGCGCGATCGACCGCGCCAGAGACAGGTCACTGGCCTGCACGTCCGCACGGATGCGCACGCCGATCAGACCATCGAAGATCAACAATGTGACCAGGAAGGGGATAATGAGCAACAGGTACAACGCGAGCAGCTGCAGGCCCAGATCACGGTGAAAGGCGAACCAGCGGCGTATCATTCCCTTACTTTGCCAAACTCCGTGATCACGCGGGCCATGTGCCGCGCGTGCTTGAGATAAAGATCGATACGAATGTTTTCGTTCGGCGCGTGGGTGCGTGTATCGGGATAGCCCAGGCCCGCGGTGGCAACAGGCAGTTTCAGGTCGTGAACAAATGGATAGCTGGGGCCCGATCCGCCGACCATCGGAACCAGCTGCATGGCTGCCTCATAGACATCTTCCGATGTCTTCACGACCAGTTGAATGAAAGGCTCATCCGCATCCGTCCGCGCCGGCGGGTCGCCGCCCAGGTCGGTGATCTGCACGTCGCTGAAACCCTGTGCATCCAGGTGGGCGCGCAGCTTCCTGCGGATATCGTCGGGATGCTGGTCTGGCACGAGCCGGAAGTCCACTTTGGCCGAGGCGCGGGCCGGCAGGACTGTTTTCGGGCCCGGGCCCTGATAGCCGGAGGTCAGGCCGCAGATCGTGCAGGTCGGGGTAAAGACCTCTTCTATTTTGAGGTCGGTCCCGCCCGTTAGGCCTTTGATGAACTGCCTGACGCCGTAGCGTGATTTATATTCCTGCGCGACTTCAGGCAGGGCTTCCATCAATTCCCGGTCGCGCGCCGACGGAGGCTGGATCCCGTCGTAGAAGCCGGGGATGCGGATCCGTTCATCCTTGCCCTTCAGCGTGGACAGCGCCCAGACCAGCCGCCAGGCTGCGTTCGGGAAGATCGATCCACCCAGCCCCGAGTGGACATCGAGCGCGGCGGTTTCGACGCTCAATTCGACGTAGCAGATGCCGCGCAAGCCGAGGTAGAGCATCGGCACGTCGCGATGATCCACGCCGCCGAACTCCCAGATGCAGGCCTCCGCTTTGAGCAGGTCCCTGTTCCCGCGGATGAACTCAAAAAGATTGACGCTGGCGGTTTCCTCTTCACCTTCGATGATGAACTTGACGTTGCAGGGAAGCTCGCCATACGTCTCAAGGAGCGCGTCGATCGCGAACAGCCGGGAAACAATGTGACCTTTATCGTCGCTGACGCCGCGTCCGTACAATTTGCCGTTGCGCAGGCTGGGCTCGAATGGAGGGGTTTCCCACAACTCGAGCGGCTCGGCCGGCTGGACGTCATAATGGTTATAGATGAGCAGTGTCTTGTCTGACTTGCCCTTGCGCTCGCCAAAGACCACCGGTGCGCCGGCCGTCTCCATAATTTGAACATCAAAGCCGCGCGCCTGGAGCATTTCACCGACCAGTGCCGCGCATTCCCTCAGCCCCAGGTTTTGCGCGCCGACACTGGGCTGTGCAACCAGCCGGGAAAGCTCGGCAATGCTTTTATCGAGATTATTCTCCAGATACGAATCGATTTTGGAATATTCAGACACGTTGCTGTCCTTACTTCATAAATTCCGTGATCAGTCCAATGGAGTAGTGACCCGCCAGGGCAAATAACGTCATTTTGATGAATTGACCTACCCATGTAAATACCAGAAAAGTTCGCATTGGCATTTTGGCAATCCCGGCCGCGATGCCCGCCACATCGAAGAATGGATTGGGAATGGCGGAAAGGACCAGGATCGCCCAGCCGCCATACTTGCTTACCCAGGGCTTGATGCGGTCATATACATCTGTACGCTCGATGACGGCTTGGCCGCTGAAGCCAGCCAAATAGCCCGACAGTTCGCCGATGGCACCGCCTGTCCCGGCTGCCAGACCCACACCGAAAGGATTGAATATCGCTCCCATGGCATAAATGACTGCGACCCCGGGGGCCGGAAGCAGGACTGTTGCGTTGGCCAGTAGTGCCACCAGAAAAATGCCCGGATATCCCCAGCCCTGGAATTGTTCGACGCGGTCGCGGATGCTGTAGATATAAACAGTAATTCCAGCAACTGCAAACAGGGCAAGGATCCGCAAAACGTTTGTCAGAAACTTCGACCCCCCGGGCTTGTTGTGGGCCTCGGGCTGAGCGACCTGCGCGAGAATCGTCTGCTCGGTTTTTGGAGGGGTAACGCGTGAAGAGCGTGCAGAGGCTTTCTTCACCGTTTTCTGCACGCTCTTTGGTTTCTTTGTTGAGTCCTTCTTAATCGCTTTATTCGATGGTGACACGTTTGATCTTCACTGCCGGGGCATTGACGTTGCTCGGATCCCGCAGCGGGATCGACATCAGGACGTCGAGGCCTTCGACGACCTGGCCGAAGACACTGTGACGGCCGTCCAGATGGGGAGTTGGTCCGTGGGTGATAAAGAACTGCGAGCCATTGGTGCCAGGCCCCGCGTTTGCCATGGAAAGGATGCCCTGCTTGTCGTGTTTGAGGCTGGGATGGAACTCATCTCCGAATTTGTAGCCGGGCCCGCCGGAACCGCGTCCGGTGGGGTCGCCGCCCTGGACCATGAAGTTCGCGATGACACGGTGGAACATGATGCCTTCGTAAAAGCCTTCGCGTGCCAGAAATACAAAGTTGTTCACCGTTTTGGGAGCCTTGTCCGCGAACAATTCGATGACCATCGTGCCCTTGTCGGTTTCCATGTGAGCCTTGTATTTCTTCTTGGGATCGATCTGCATTGCGGGCGGTGTATTCCATTGTTTTGCCATTTATATTTTCTCCTTGTTCATTTCTGCAGGGGGCGAATCGTGATGCGAAGCAGCCCCTGCTATTTCAATAATGCATCCACTCTGGCCACGACCATATCGAGCGCGGCGGTGTTGAATCCGCCCTCGGGAATGATGATGTCGGCGTAGCGCTTCGACGGCTCGACAAACTCCAAGTGCATTGGACGGACGGTGGATTGGTATTGCTTGATTACAGATTGTGGCGTCCGCCCACGTTCGGCGATGTCGCGCTCGAGGCGGCGGATCAGGCGCAGGTCAGAATCGGTATCCACGAATATCTTGACGTCGAACATTTCACGCAAGGCGGCTTCCGTGAAAATGAGGATGCCCTCCACCAGGATCACACCGCGCGGCTGAACGGTGAACGTTCTGGCGGTGCGGCTGTGGGTGGAGAAATCGTAGATCGGCACCTCGACAGCCTTCCCGTCGCGCAAAGAGGCGATGTGCTCGATCAATAGTTCCGTCTCAAGCGAGTTGGGATGGTCGAAATTGACTTCCGCGCGCTGGGTCGGAGGGAGTCCGCTCAGGTCTTTGTAATAGGAGTCGTGCTGGAGGAAGGCTATACGTTCCGGGCCGACCCGCTGGAGGATTTCCTGGGCAACGGTCGTTTTGCCGGAGCCCGATCCGCCTGCGATGCCGATGACAAGGGGGTCTTGATGCTTCATACCCAGATTATACACGCAGGCAAAGCATGAAAACCCCTCTCCGCTTGGAGAGGGGCAGAGGGCAGGGCAAGACTACATTCCGGTCATGAAAGCGAGACCGACTGTGCCCGGTCCGGCATGGGTTCCGACCGTGGGGCTGACCTCGGTGAAGATGCTTTCTACGGGATGGAGTTCCTTTTCTGCTCTGTCAAGCAGGACTTTGGCGTCTTCGGCCGCATTGGCGTGCAGAGTGGCGAGTCGAATGGGTGATTTGCCCTTGGTTTTTTCAACGACCAGTTCGAGCACGCGATCATGCGCCTTGGTCTTGGTTCGAATGCGCTCAATACCTTCGACGCGCCCGTTTTGAATGGCAAGGATTGGCTTAAGATTCAATGCCGAACCAATGAAACGTTGTGCGCCGCCAATCCGGCCGCCGCGGTGGAGGAACTCCAGGGTGTCGACCGCAAAGAAGACGCCGGTGGTCTGATGGGATCTCTCAGCCAGGGCGATTGCATCCTTGAGACTGGCACCCTGCTCGAGGGCGCGGGCAACTGCGAGCACCTGAAAGCCAAGCGCCATTGCCACGGATTGACTGTCGACAATATGGACCTTTTGGCCGGCGGAGTTCATCAATTCCTGGGCCTGCAGCGCAGACTGAACTGTGCCGGAAAGTTTGGAGGAAACGAGAAGTGCAAGCACTTCGAAGCCCTGGTCGATCAGCTTCTGAAAGATCTCCTGAAACGCAACCACGGCAACCTGTGAGGTCGTCGGCATTTCCTTGGCAGTTTTCAACCGTGTGAAAAACTCGCCGGATTGAATGTCTACACCATCTCTATATGTCTGATCGCCCCAGATCAGCATCTGCGGGGCCACGGAAATGTTATAATTTTTGACCAATTCAGGGGGCATGTACGTCGTACTATCGGTTACGAGTGCGATTTTTGACATGGGCTCTCCTTGGAGTCGGATAAATATGCTATGATTTCTGGTATATTAACCCCCTTGTCAGCCGCATGGATACGAATTGTTAGGTATAATATCTCAGCAAATAATCTTGCTTTGAAACCTCATTGAGGAGCCTGCTTTGGCCTTTAACCCGATAAACTGGCTTTTGGGCCTGTTTTCACTGGATATTGCAATTGACCTCGGTACCGCGAATACTCTGGTCAATGTACGCGGCAAGGGGATTGTGATCAATGAACCATCCTGGGTAACGATTGACAAACGGGGGCGCCAGCCTCTGGCGATCGGCCTGGAAGCCAAGGAGATGATGGGCCGCACGCCGAGCAATGTTGCGGTGATCCGCCCATTGCGGGATGGTGTGATCTCCGAATTCGATATCACCCAGGTGATGCTGGAGTATTTCATTGGCAAGGTCCATGAGCAAGCCGTGGTACCGTTGCCGCGCCCGCGGGTTGTGGTCGGGATTCCCACCGGCGTTACCGAGGTTGAGAAACGGGCGGTCTACGACGCGGTCATGGCTTCGGGGGCGCGCTCCGCCTATTTGATCGAGGAGCCGATCGCGGCGGCTCTGGGCGCGGGTCTTCCGGTGGCAGATGTGAAGGGCAGCATGATTGTGGATATCGGCGGCGGAACGACCGAAGTCGCCGTGACATCGATGAGCGGCGTGGTTGCTTCACGTTCGTTGCGTGTGGCCGGCGATGAGATGGATCAGGATATCGTTCAGTATCTGCGCAACAAATATAACCTGCTGGTCGGCGAGGGGATTGCGGAACAGATCAAATGGAAGATTGGTTCTGCGTATCCGCTGCAGCCGGAAAAGACGATGGAAGTGCGCGGCCGCAACCTGGTCACGGGCCTGCCGGAAAGCATCGAAATCTCCTCCATCGAAATGCGCGAAGCGCTGGCCGGCTCGGTGCAGGTCATCGTCGATACGATCCGCGATGCGCTGGATGAGATTCCCCCCGAGATCGTCGCGGATCTGATGGACCTCGGGATTTGTCTTTCGGGCGGCGGGGCCCTGCTGCAGGGCTTGTCCGACCGGCTGACCGATGAGCTGAGGCTGCGCGTCTGGGTCGCCGAAGACCCGCTGACCTGTGTGGCGCGCGGCGCAGGCATGGTATTTGAAAACTTCGACACGTTGAGCCGCTACCTGGTTGGTTTGGAGCGCGGCAGCACCCGCCACAGCGTTTAATAGTTGCCGCACCGGTAATGATGGTTGCGCACTACCGCTTTTTGTATATCCCAAAATGGATTGCACACTGTTTCATAGTAGCAGTTTATTGATTGCTGAGATAGGAACGCGGTACCTTGTAACATGAAAGATTTATTTTCACGTACGCTTCAGACAACGATCATCTTTTTGATCGTAGGGGGAATTATGGCGCTCGCACTCGGTGGCTATTTCAGCAGCGCCACAAATGTTTTCACGGGTTCACTGGTTAACTTGCAGGCCTGGTTCTCCACACGCTTTGTGGCGATCCAGGATTTTCTAACCGCGCCCCGTGATATTGCCTCCCTGCGCCAGCGCAACGCGGAATTGGAGGCGGATGTTGCCGAACTGCAGGCCCAGGTCATTCAGCTTCAGCAGGAGGTGGGCGAGACGGACATCCTGCGCGCGCTGGTGGATTTCTCGCGGGCGAATCCCCAAAACACGTACCGGGCTGCGGCCGTGATCGGGCGCGATCCAAGCCCGTTTCTGCATTACGTGATCATCAATCGCGGTTCCAATGATGGATTTTTGCGCGGCATGCCCGTGGTGACAGACCAGGGCCTGATCGGCCGGATCGATGCGGTGATTTCAGATGCAGCCCGCATCCAGCTGATCACGGATCCTGCCTCGAGCGTCAACGTTCACCTGCAAAATGCAGATACGGATGCGTCGCTGGTTGGTTCGGTCACAGGCGATGTGACTCTGGAGTTGATTCCACAGGATATCAATGTGGAAGCGGGCGATCTTGTGCTGACATCGGGACTGGGTGGAGGCTATCCTCCCGACCTGATCATCGGACAGGTGGTGAATGTGCGTTCACGTGACTTTGACCTGTTCCAGCAGGCCACCGTCCAGCCCGTTGTGGATTTCAATCGCCTGCAGATCGTGCTTGTGATCACCAACTTTAAACCGGTGGATATCTCCCCGTTGGTTCCGGCCCCCTAAAGAATGCGTAACCTGGTTGCAGTTCCTGTCATATTGTTAACCGTCATTCTGCAGATGGCCGTTATCAGCCGCATCTATCTGCTCTCCGGCATCGCCGACCTGCCCCTGGTGATGCTGGCTGCCTGGGCCTCCCAGGATGATGTTGATTCGGCGTGGCAGTGGGCGGTGGCGACCGGCCTGCTGGTCGGTTTTGTTTCTGCCCTGCCCTGGGTCGTCCCGCTGGTGGGATACATTGCCATCATTGCCCTGGCCCGTGTTTTGCAGCAGCGCGTCTGGCAGGCCCCGCTGCTGGCCATGTTCAGCATCACGTTTCTTGGAACTATTGTCGTAAGTTTTCTGTCGCTGGCGGCTCTGCGCTTGTCTGGGGTATCCCTGCCGCTCAGCGACGTGCTTGGTTTGGTGACACTCCCAAGCGTTTTATTGAATATGCTCCTTGCAATACCGGCCTACGCAGTGATGCGTGATCTTGCAAGATGGGTGTACTCGGCCCCGGAGGTTGAATGAGTTCGCAAACGGCTAACAGATATCAAGTCCCCATGTGGCGGATTTTGTTCGTATATGGCTTACTGGTTGCAGTGGTTATCGGTCTGACATCCCGCCTGCTCACATTGCAGGTATTCGAAGATCAGACCTGGATAGACCAGTCCGTGGATAACTATACCTATGAGATCAGCGATCCTGCTGCGCGCGGCATCATCTACGATCGGAACGGTTATATCCTGGCACGGAATGTTGCCTCCTACAACGTTGTGATTACTCCGGCCGGCCTTCCGGACGATGAAGCCGATATCCAGCGAGTGTACCGGGAGGTTTCCGAATTGACCGGTGTGCCGGTTGGCGGACCGGTGACGGATGAGACGCTCGCCAGCGCGAAGCTGTATTCCGCCTGTGTACCCGGCCCCAGTATTGCCGACATGGTGGCACTGGGCGAATCACTGGCCCCTTATACAGCGGTGAAGATCAGCTGCAATATCAGCGAAGAGCTTGCGCGCGTCATCCGCGAAAAATCCGTGGATTGGCCGGGGGTCACCCTGGAGATCGAGCCGATTCGAGACTATCCGACCGGGTCACTGACCGCGGCCGTCGTGGGTTTTCTGGGCCCGATCCCCGAGGCGCGGCAGGATTTTTATGAAGACCGGGACTTTGTTGCCAACCGGGACAAGGTCGGCTACGGCGGCGTCGAGACTTCGCTGGATGATATTCTGCTAGGCCGTAACGGCCAGCGCGTCGTTCAAATCGATGTGGCCGGCCAGGAGCTTCGCAACCTCGAGCCGCCCATCGCGCCCGTTGCCGGAAATAATGTGGTCCTGACGATCGATACGCGCCTGCAAAAAGCAGCGGAAGCCGTGCTGATCGATGAGATCAAGTCCTGGAATGCCTGGTTTGGCACGCTGCGGATTTCGAGCGGAGTGGTCATTGCCATGAACCCCAAGACGGGTGAGATCCTGGCGATGGTTTCCTATCCATCCTACGAAAACAATCGGATGGCGCGATTTATTCCCGGCTACTACTACGAACAGCTAAACGAGGATCCGCGGCGTCCCCTGGTGAACAATGCCATCTCCGCCCAGTTTCCGCCGGGCTCCACGTTCAAGCTTTCGACGGCCACGGGTGCCTTCAATGAAGGCGTGATCGAGCCTGGAAAGATCGTTGAGACTCCGGGCCGGCTGGTGCTGTGCGAAAAATTCCTTCCCAATGATGTCTGCACGGAAAGAAACTCCCGCCCGTTCGTCGATTGGATCTACGAACGCAATGGCGTGATCAATGAGGTCGGTTTTGGGGCACTGGATTTTTATCACTGCATCGCCTATTCGAGTAATGTTTGCTTCTACAAGTTGGGCGGCGGCTTCCAGGAGGAAATTCCGGGAGGCGGATTGGGCATCTTCCGCCTCGGGGATTATGCAAAAGCCCTGGGCTACGGCGCGGCGTCCGGCATCCAACTCCCGGGTGAGGAAGATGGGTTGATCCCCACTCCACAGTGGAAGCGTATCAACACAGGCGAGAACTGGTCGACCGGCGACACCTATATCGCCAGCGTGGGTCAGGGCTATGTGCTCGGTACGCCGCTGCAGGTTCTGCTGTCTGGCGCGACAATCGCCAATCACGGCAAGCTGATGCAGCCCACGATCGTTCGGGAAGTCCAGGACAATGAAGGCCGGGTGATTCCGGTCTGGTTTGATCCGGAGGATTTCAAAGTCTACGAGGTTCAGCAGGTGGAAGACCAGGAAGGGCGGCCCAAGACTGTTTGGGTCAATCCGGCAGATCGCGAGCACCCGCTTGCCACACCGCCCAAAGGCAGCTACCAAATCTCGCCATTCAAACCGAATCTGAAGTGGGATATCACCGTGAAGCAGATGATCAACGAGTACAGCTGCGATCAGGGTTATTGCGATAAGACCGGCAAAATCAAAGCCGTTCGGCCAGAGACTGTGGAAGCGGTACGGACCGGGACGCGGCTGGCCGTTGCAGAAAATCCGCTTGGCACCTTGTACAAGGTTTTTAATGAGCAGTACCCTGTTCCAATTGCAGTGGCCGGGAAAACGGGCACAGCCGAATACTGCGATGACGTGGCCAAGAAGCTTCAGCAGTGCCAGTTCGGGTCATGGCCCACACATGCCTGGACCCTGGCCTACGCTCCCTACGACGACCCGGAGATCATCATCCTGGCGTTTGCCTACCATGGCGGCGAGGGTGGTACGGTGGCAGCTCCCATTGTGGCGCGCGTGATGCAGGCCTACTTTGAGCTCAAGTCCATTGATCTGTTGCAGAACGGTGGCAGCTAAAAGCCCGGCAGGGACTTCATGCTATAATTTGGCGATTGTTCATTGAAAAAGACATCAGTTTCATGAGCGAAACACATTCCCTGATCCAGATCAAAGGCCTGCGCGATGGTCTCCTCGTCTCGCTGGATGATGCCCCCTGGGATGAACAGCGGGCGGCCCTGCTGGCTCAGGTGGATGGGCAGCCGGCGTTTTTTCAGGGTGCGCGCCTGGCTCTGGACGTGTCCAGTCAGGTTTTGCGTGTCAATGAATTGGTGGAACTGCGCGATCAGCTTTCCGAACGTGGAATTGCACTCTGGGCGGTCATCAGCGAATCGCCCACCACCGAACAGACGGCTCAATTGCTCGGTCTGGCGACCCGCATCTCGAAGCCAAGACCCGAGGAAAGCCGTCAGTTTTCGGTGGAAGACCTGGGCGAGGAGACGGCCCTGTTTCTGAATCGCACGCTCCGTTCGGGAACGCGAATTGAATTTGGTGGTCATGTCGTGGTCCTGGGGGATGTCAATCCCGGGGCAGAGATTGTTGCGGAGGGGAATGTGATCATCTGGGGCCGCCTGCGTGGAATGGTCCATGCCGGTGCGAAGGGCAATCGCAATGCCGTGATCTGCGCCCTCGATCTTTCACCGACCCAGCTGCGCATTGCGGAGGAAGTCTCGGCGATTTTGAAGCCGCGCGATAACCCGAAGCCCGAGATTGCGCGGATCAACAAAGCCGGTAAATTACAGGCAGAATTCTGGTCGCCTGGCTGAGTATTCTGGGACAGCGATTGCCGCTGGCCTCGCAGGACAGTTCTTATCACTGGTCGTAGGATAAATACATGCCCGCACAAGTTATCACCATCACATCCGGCAAAGGCGGAGTAGGCAAAACCACCGCGGTCGCAAACCTGGCCGTGGGGCTGGCTTCGGATGGAGCCAAAGTCGTCTGCATCGACGGCGATATTGGGCTTCGGAATCTGGATGTGATTCTGGGTCTGGAAAACCGGATCGTATACGATATCGTTGATGTTATCGAGGGGCGCTGCCGTCTGAAGCAGGCCATGATCCGTGATAAAAAACTGCCGGAGTTGTATCTTATCCCCGCTGCGCAGACGCGCGACAAGAATTCCGTCTCGCCCAGTGACATGCACCGCCTGATCAAGGATCTGCGCAGTGATTTTGACTTTGTGCTGATCGATTCGCCGGCCGGGATCGAGCGCGGCTTCAAGAATGCCATCGCCGCGGCCGACCGCGTTCTGGTGATTACCAACCCCGAGATTTCGGCCGTGCGGGACGCAGATCGGGTCATTGGCATCCTGGAGGCAGAGGAGAAAGGCCCGGGGGCGCTGATCATCAACCGTCTGAATCCGACTCTGGTCAAGAATCACGACATGCTCTCGGCCGAGGATGTCCTCGATCTGCTGGCCGTCGAACTGATCGGCATTGTGCCTGAGGATGAAAACGTCATCATTGGCTCGAACCGCGGCGCGCCCGTCGCGTTCGATCCAAAAAGCAAAGCGGGTCAGGCCTTCCGCAATATCGCAAAGCGCCTGCGCGGTGAGAAGGTGCCATTCCTCGACCTGGATAGCAC
>JBAVVF010000552.1:0-5508 GCA_049697155.1 Anaerolineales bacterium | reverse complement strand
CGTGGGCATAGAGCTGGGCAAAAAATTCCTGGATATTCATCACCCCCAGCATGAACATCCAGGTCTGGTCACGGTAATACCCGGAGCGCCAGTCGCCCTTTTGGAAGGCCCGCGCAATCGCCAGGTTGGCAAGCTCCTTGCCGTCCCCAAAAATCCCGAATTTTGCCTTGCCGCTTAGAACTTCACGTCTGCCGATAAGCGAAGCCTGCCTGCTTTGATAGGCAAGCCGGTAATCCTTGATAATGTCTTCTTTTTCCAAGGGAAGCGCAATAGAAACAGCACCCTTTGTCCTGGGCATGAACTCTCTCCTGATTTGAGCTAAGGATGATTATAACAAATCGGGTAAATAATGTAGGGGCGACCCATTAAGCTCATCTGAAACTTTCTTGATTAAACACTAGCGGGTCACCCCTACGGTTTGGCGTTTAAAGGATTTTCATCATCCTCGCCCCACAACATGGGATTCGCTTCGATGTAATCCGTTTTGTTTTGGAGGTCACGTTCGTTACGGATGACATGCTCGTAATAATTGCGCTGCCAAATTTGTGTTCCATTCAATGATGGGATTTTCCGCAATCGTTTTGTCACACGTGATTTGAATTGTGCCATGACCGCCCCCAGGGACGCAGGTTTGGGTCCGCGTGGTAAGGGCGACCCGTCAATCTCCTCAATGGGCACACGCGTGCGAGCCACCCTGCTCCACATCGCGTCGGTCAGACCCAGGCGGGTCGCCCCTACGTTTTCACGAAATATCAAGATACCGTGAAAATGATTGGGCATCACCACGAATGCGCCAAGCTCGACGAAACATAATCGTTTTGGGGTTTCCAACCATTCCCATTGAACAATCTCGCCAATCTTATTCAACCGCATTTCATCACCCACCACCTCTCCAAACAGACACTCCCTGTGCCAGGCAACCATGGTGACAAAATACGCGCCCGGCTGGGTGTAATCGTAATTTGGCAGACGAATAGAACGCCTGTGATGCTTTTGTGGATCGTATTTGGAATGAGACATGTTTTAATCATCCCTTGTAAGGGCGACCCTTCGAGCTCACCAAAACTGCTTCAGATTAAACCTAAGCGGGTCGCCCCTACCAATTATCTACCCAACGCCTCCTTGACTGCCTCATAAACATCCAGAATTCCGTACCCATACGCGGCATTCGGGACGTCGCCTTCGAAACAAGCATCGGGCGATATGCTGCCCACATAGGGATCCGCTGTCTCGATCAACAACTGTTCCGTGCGATCGATATCGCCGACCAGGCTCGGGTCGGCCGACCAGAGCAGGGTCACCGCGCCGACGACATGCGGGCCCGCCATCGAAGTGCCGCTGTTCGAGCCGTACGCTCCACCCGGCAGAGAAGAGTAAATATTCACACCCGGCGCGGCGATGTCAGGCTTCATGCGCCCCGAACCGTCCGCTGTGACGGGGCCGCGGCTGCTGAAATCCGCCATGTCCCCAGACCGATCGATGGCTCCGACCGAAAACACGGAATCATATAACGATAACGGCGCATTGACCGTACTGCAATCCGGTCCATCGTTGCCGGTGGAAACGACAACGAAAATCCCGGCATCCCGAAGATTATTGGCCGCGTAAAGCAACGCATTCGGGTCACAGCCTTCAATCTCGGGGCAGCCCCAGGAGTTATTGAGAACGTCGGCGGCGCGGGTCGGATCACCGTCCACAAACGGACCGCCGTCCTGCGGGAACGGTGCAAGCATGAACTGCATGCAATCGAGATACAAGGCAGGGTTGGCCAGGTTGCGGTTCAGGTTCGCGCAGGCAAACCAGGTGGCCTCCGGCGCGATGCCAATTCCGTTCTGCCCCACGATCGTTCCAAGTGTATGCGTACCATGTCCGCCATCGTCGTAGGGCGATGGCTTGCCATTCCACGGATCGAACCAGTTGTAATCGTCGCCTTGCGTGCTGCCGCGATAACTGCCCTTTAATTCGGGATGATTGACATCCGCACCGCTGTCGGACTGGCCGACCACGACTCCCTCGCCGCGCACATTGAATTCCTCCCACACCCTGTCGGCGCCGATCATGGTCACGTTCCACTGCACACCTGTCGGTGCAGGGCCGGAATCGCCCGAGGCGGAGACTCCGGCCGGGTCGGCAGGACGCAGGCGCGGGCTGGGAATGACCCGGTCCACTTCCGGACGGGTCGACAAATACAAACGGACCAGCGTCCCGCCGCGAACTTCCAGCGCATTGACCAGATAATAGGGCGTATATTCCACACCGAAATCGTCAAAGCGGGTCCGCAAACCTGCCTGAGTCTCGTTCGCATGCTGGGTGAGCATTTCATAGGCTGCGGTTCGCCGTTCATCGATATCCTTGATTTGCTTCACGCTCGAAAGGTCCGCCTGATCTTTCAGGATAACGAAGAGCCGGTCGCCATAGAAGCCCTGATTGCCATTCGACAGGAACAGCAGCAGGACGGCAAGCCAGGCCGCCAGCGCGGCTACGGCGCCCAATATCCGCTTCACACCGGACCCCGGGCCTGATCCCATTACATAGCGGATGAACAGAGCCATCAGTCCCACCGCCAGGCCCAGACCCATCCCAAGCCCCACGGCCCGCGAGGCGACCCCAATCAGGTCACCCAGCACGATAGTCAGCTCGGTGGGATCGAAGAAGATCAGTCCCGCGGCGGTCAGCAAACCTGTGAGCAGCGCGGCAGAGACGCGCGCAGGCATGACTGCCGCAACCGCGAATGCAAACGATGGCAGGACAGCCAGCAGGATCAACTGCGCGCCGTCATAGCCGAGGGCAGAGCCAAGCAGCGCCAGCACCACGCCCGCCCCAAACGCATCCAGCAGGAGATTCCCCGTTGATGACTCCATCAGCAGCGCGGCCAGCCATCCGAGGGACAAGCCTGCGAGCAGACTCAGCAGCGCATCGGTGGGAGAACCGAACGCGCCAAATATGGCGAACGGAGCTACGCCGAACGCGGCCAGCAGAAATGTCAGGGAAAGGTTGTTGCTTTTCCAATCAAGTTTCATTCTCCGGGATCTTGCAATGACCACTGCCGTGACGGCGCAGATCAGGATTTGTAGAATCGAACCCAGCTGATCGTTATTGGGACCGAGCGACCGCAGCAATAGCGCAGGGAAAGCCATCAGGGCCGCGCTGGACCAGCCTCCATAAACAGGTTTGAAGCGCGGGTCAGTGGTGAAACGCCATAACAGGATCGCCGCCGCCGTCACGATCATACCCTGCACGGCCAGTCCGATCGACCCGGCCCAGGCCAACTGTGCCTGGCTGCCGCTGGCAATCGCTGTCTGTTCCGTGGTCCATAATACAAGGTGATAAATCAGCAGGCAGAACGGCATGGGCAATGCCAGCGCCACAAACAAAATCAGGGCGCTCATGGAACGATTGGCTGCTTCAGGGGAAGCAAGCGGGGTTTCGGTTTCAGTCATATCCGTCTCCTCTTCCTGCACAGAAAAAAAAACTTCGTTTGACTTCTAATCCGCCGCCGACTCTGCAACTTGCGGCTTGTGCGGCTGCACATGGAACAACTTAAATGCCCATTGGACCGCCGGCCCGATCAACAAGGCAAAGGCGACCGTCCCGATGCCTGCCGGGCCGCCCAACAGCCAGCCAATCAGGACGACGACAAGCTCGATCGCCCCACGCGCCAGACGAATGCTGAGCCCTGTGACACGATGGATGGCCAGCATCAAGCTATCGCGCGGACCCGCGCCCGCCTCCACGCCGATGTAGATGGCCGTTGCCAGACCCTGGATCAGCACACCCAGCAGGAACATCCCGATCTGCAGGGGGAGATTATTTTCAGGAGTGGAGATCCAATCCAAAAGTAAATTGAGCCAGGGACCAATGCTCAAAATATTGCCCAGCGTCCCCCAGCCGATGCGCTCACGTAACACCAGGGCACCCGTCAAAACGATAAAACCCATGTAAACGGTCATCGTCCCGATCCTGATCCCCAGGATATTGGCCAGGGCCACCTCGAGCACCAGCCAGGTCCCTGTGCCGAGATTTGCGCGCACGATCAGGGTAATCGCCAGGCCGTACAGCAGAAAACCAATTTGAATAACAAAAAAATCCCTGATAAATGTGTTCCAGCGAACCGGTTTGAACATTTTCTCCTATCAAGTAAACGTCATTGCGAGAAGTGGCGTCGTCGGTCGAGTAGGTCGAGTGTTCTTCTCGACCGTATCGAGACCTGGCGCCACGACGAAGCAATCTCCTGTCCTACCATATGTGAGATTGCTTCTCGTAGACTCGCAATGACGGATTATCCGACATAATAACACCTATGATACACTCACGCCATGCCGCAGATCCTCGAAACCCGCCGCGACAATTACACGATCAGCACCGACCCGGCCCGCCTCGACCACGACGCCATTGCTGCGATGCTCAAACGCTCCTACTGGGCCAGTGGACGTCCGCGCGAGCGCCTCGAGCGCGCCCTGGCCAACTCACTGGTCTTCGGCATCTACGACGGCGGCACGCAGATCGGGCTGGCGCGCGTCGTCAGCGATTACGCCATCTTCGCCTACCTGTGTGACGTCTTCATTCACGAAGATTATCGGGCCCACGGCCTCGGCAAATGGCTGATGCAGACCATCCACAGTCACCCCGACCTGCAGGGCCTGCGCCGCTGGACGCTCGTCACCCGCGACGCTCACGGGCTCTACCGCCAGTTCGGCTGGAAGCCGCTTGACAACCCGGATGGCTGGATGGAAATCCTGGTTCCAAATCCGGGCGAGGGACGCGACTGATGGCTGCCGTGATTCTCAAGCCCGGGCGCGAAAAGTCCCTGCTCCGCCGCCACCCGTGGATCTTCTCGGGCGCAATCCAGCACGTGGAAGGCGAGCCTGTCTCCGGCGCGACCGTGGACCTGCTCTCGTCCGACAGGGGTTTCCTCGCCCGGGCCGCCTACTCCCCCAGCTCCCAGATCCGGTCCCGTGTCTGGACTTTCGAGGATGAACCGGTCGACCGGGAATTCTTCCGCCGGCGGATCCGCTCCGCCATCCAGTCACGTGATACCTGGCACCTGATACCTGACACCTCGCACCTGACACCTGATACCTCGCACCCGCCACCTGACACCAATGCCTACCGCCTCATCTACGCCGAATCGGATGGCATCCCGGGCCTGATCGTTGACCGCTACGCGGATGTGCTGGTCCTGCAATCTCTCACCACCGGTTCTGAATTCTGGAAGGAGATACTGGCTGATCTCTTACTTGAGGAAACCGGGCTCTCGAGCATCTATGAACGCTCCGATGCCGACGTCCGCGAACTCGAGGGACTTGAACCAAAGGTTGGACTGCTGCGCGGCACTCTTTCCTCGCCTGCCCTGAGCGAAGCCGAAGGGTTCATCTTTCCTATCACCGAACATGGCCTGAAGTTCAACGTCAACCTGCAAAGCGGCCACAAGACCGGCTTCTATCTTGACCAGCGCGCCAACCGTCTGCAGGTGCGCACGCTTGCAAAGGACAAAGATGTTCTGGATTG
>JBAVVF010000551.1:0-5567 GCA_049697155.1 Anaerolineales bacterium | reverse complement strand
GCTCTGGACCGTCACGCCGGATCCCCCCCACAAGCAGGATCAGCTCATCACGGCCCTCGAGCATCGTCTGGCCATGGTCAGGCTGGCCATCGAGGACAATCCGTCCTTTGAACTGTCGGATGTCGAGCTGGATCGGCCCGGGCCCCATTACACCCTGGACACAATCAAACTGGTCGCTCAGCAAAACCCCGAGGCGGAGATCGTCCCGGTGATCGGCGGCGACTCGCTGCAGGATCTCCCCACCTGGCACAAGCCAAGGGAACTCGTGTATGCCGCCCACTGGGTGGGTGTGATGCGCCGCCCGGGCGAGGAAGTAAACCTTGAACAGCTGGAACGCGAACTGCCGGGGATCAAGTCCAAGGTTCACTATGTCGACGCCCCGTTGCTCGAGATCGCCTCGCGCGAGATCCGCAGTCGCGTCGCAGCCGGCAGGCCGTTCCGCTACTACCTGCCCAATCCTGTATATGAGTACATCAATGAGCATCATTTGTATCGGCAATCGGCAATCGTAAATCGGCAATCGTAAATCCCAGATGCCTTTATTATTTGATTCGCTCTTTTCCTCCGTCGCGTTCAGCCATTTCATGGTGGATGTCTTCAACAGCAGCCGGCCCGTCCTGCTGACCTATCTCGGTTTCACCGAAACACAGATCGGTCTGATCACCGCAATCTATATCTGGGCCTCTGCGCTGACGCAGCCGCTCTTCGGCTGGCTTTCCGACCGCGTTGGACCACGCTGGCTCGCGGCGGGCGGCGTGTTGTGGATGGCGATTTTCTATTCAGGCGCGGTGTTCATCCCAGGCGTCGGGGGGATCGTTTGCCTGATCATCGCCGCCCTCGGCTCTTCCTCCTTTCATCCGGTCGGCGCGGTCCAGGCTGCCCTGCGCGGACGCACGCACATGGCCGGCCGCGAAACAACCTCGACCTCCCTGTTCTTCACAGCCGGGCAGATGGGACATTTCATAGGTCCGATCCTCACCGGCTGGATTCTCAAGACCCTGGGACTGCCCCTCCTGGTGGTCCTGCCGGTCGTTTCCATTCCCATTGGACTGGCGCTGGCCTATCAATTGCGCGGCAATCACCCGCACCCCAAACCGGTCCACGGCGATGACAGGCTCCGTTTGCAGGCCAGCGTGGGCTTTGTCGTTACCCTGGCGATCGTCGCTACGCTGCAATCCTGGTCGCAGTCCAATTTGATCAACCTCATGCCCAAATACTTCAAAGACATGGGGTTGAGTGCGGCCTTCTATGGAAGCATGGCAGGTTTGTTCATGGGCGGCTCGGCCCTGGGCAATGTAATTGGCGGTACCCTTGCAGACCGGTACACAAAGCGCAAGGTCGCGGCAACCGCCTTGTTATTTGCCGCGTTCCCGATCTACATCATGAGCCGGATCGGATGGTCGCCCTGGTTGTATGTGCTGGTCCCGCTGGCAGGCGCGTGTACGGGAGCGGTACACAGCATTATGGTGGTTCTGGCCCAGCGGATGATCTCCGGCGGAATGGCCCTGGCCTCGGGCTTGATCCTGGGCTTCATCTTTTCCTCCGGGGCACTGGGCATGCTGCTGACAGGACCGGTGGCGGAAAATTACGGCTTCCCGACCGTGCTGGTGCTGACGGCCGGGCTCGTTATGCTCGGTGCTCCGATGGCATGGATGTTGAAAGAGAAGCCTCTGACCGTCCCCGCGGAAGCATAACCTGCGTCTAACGAAGATGTAGATCCGGCCTAAGGAGTGACCTACCCATCATCTCAAACAAGTGATCATTGTCACCCGCCAAATTCTGTACGAAAAATTATATATAATATATAATGACGGCATTCGAGGTATTCGATGCTCGTCCATTCCCATCCGAATGAAGAAACTGAATTCATCCAGAAACGGCCTCTCAAAGAGGATATTTTCGATGTCCTGCACGAGAAGATCATCTCGGGGGTATACAAGCCCGGCGACTGGCTGAGGCAGGAGGAGATCGCCACCCAGCTGGGCGTCAGCATGACGCCCGTCCGCGAGGGACTCGACCTGCTCGTCTCGGCCGGGCTGGCGGAACGTGTCCCCTACCGCGGCGTGCGCGTCCGGCAAATCTCCCCAAAAGATGTAATCGAAGCGTACGGCCTACGGCTCGTCCTCGAGGCCGTCATCGCCAAGGAAGCGGCCAGGAACATCACCGACCAGCAGGTAGTCGTCCTCGAAGGCATGCTCGCGGAGATGAAGAAGCACGGCTCGCTGAAGGACATGTCGGCGGAACGAAAATTAAGCCGCGAATTCCATGCGACCATTGCGGCAGCCTCGCGCAACGATCTGCTGATCAAGCTGTATGCGGTCGTGACCAATGCCTTCCCCGACTGGCTGCTGTACGAAGCACTGTTTCGAAAACCGGAATTGCTGGCCGACAGCACAGCCGCCACTCTCAATGAACATATCGCCATTGTGGATGCACTCAAAAAGAGGGATGGCGATCTGGCCGCGCAGAAAGCCGTCGAGCACGTGATGGCCTCGGGCAAATGGCTCGAGGAATACCTGGATATCCCTGCAGAGTTACTGCGTGAAAAAGAACAGCAGGTTTCACCCCTGATAAAAACACCATACACAAGGAGAATACAGCATGACAGAAGAGTTGTTTAAGGAAATGGCGCAAAGCATCATCGATGGCGAATCGGAGCAGGCCGTCGCGCTCGCGAAGAAATCCATCGAGCTGCAAATGCCCCCACTGGACGCGATCACCAAGGGCTTTGTGGTCGGCGTCAACTACATCGGCGATCAGTTCGGCAAGGGCGAAGCCTTTTTGCCCGAGCTGGTCATGGCAGGCGAAGCGATGAAAGCCGCCGTAGCCACCCTCGAGCCTGAATTGGTAAAGCTCGGCGAAGCGCGTGAAGTGCTGGGACGCGTGGTGCTGGCCACCGTGGAAGGCGATATCCACGAGATCGGCAAGACGCTGGTCGGCACGATGCTGAGTGCCTCCGGCTTCGAAGTCTTTGACATCGGCGTCGACGCGCCGGCCGAGAAGATCATCGGCAAGGCCCTCGAGGTGAACGCGAACATCATCGGTATGAGTGCCCTGCTCACAACCACCATGGTCCGCCAGCGCGAAGTGATCGAGGAGCTGGATAAGGAAGGCTTGCGGCCGCGCATCAAGGTGCTGGTGGGCGGCGCGCCGATCACCAGGGATTGGGCCGAGAAAATCAAAGCGGATGGCACCTCCGAAGATGCCATCGGCGCGGTCAAGCTGGCCAAGCAGCTGCTGGGAAAAGAATAAACATCTTTCACCACAAAGAACACTAAGGGACACAAAGTATTAAAGCCTTTGAGTCTTAAACCTTCGTGTACCTTTGTGCCCTTTGTGGTAAATACGGATGGCACTATGTCGAAAAACATCAAATCCATCAGCAATCCGAAGCTGAAGCTTGAAATCCTGACAACGGAAGAAGTCAAAAAGATCCACGAAGCCACACTGTGGATCATCGAACACGTGGGCGTGCGCTTCCCATCCCAGCGGGCGCTGGAGATCTGGGAAGCCAACGGTGCTACGGTGGATCGCGAAAAGAAGATCGTGCGCGTCAAGGGCGACGTGATCGAGGCGGCCCTGAAGAAATGCCCGCCGGCCTATCCGCTCGCGGCCCGCGACCCGGGGCAGGATCTGCAGCTGGATGGCAATCATGTCTACCTGGGAACGGACGGCTGCGGTGTGGAAGTGATCGACCTCCAGACCGGCCAGAAGCGGACCTCGTGCCTGCGCGATGTGGAAGAGATCGTGCGCGTGGCCGACGCGACCGAGGAAGTCGCCTTCCACTGGGTCGCGGTTTCCGCCCAGGACGCTCCTGCCGAAGCGCGCGGCCTGCACGAGATCAAGACTGTCTGGGAGAACTCCACCAAGCATGTCCAGACGGAAAGCATCTACAACGTGCCTGAAGCCAACGCCGCCATGGAGATGGCTGCTCTGATCGCGGGCGGCAAGGGCAAGCTGCGCGAGCGGCCCGTCCTCTCGCTGATGCAGTGTACGGCTCCCCCGCTCGGTCACGACGGCGGCAGCCTGGACGCGGCCCTGATCGCGGCCGAGCACGGCATCCCGACCGGATTCATGACCATGGCCTCCTGCCTGACGACGGGTCCGGTCACGCTGGCTGGCAACCTGGCCGTCGGCAATGCGGAAGTGATCGCCGCGACCGCCCTGTTGCAGCTGGCCTATCCCGGCGCACCGGTCTTCTACGCCGCGGCCCAGACCGCCTCCGACCTGCGCCTCGGCTCCTACACCGGCGGCGGCCCGGAAGATTATCTCTTCGGCGCGGCCACGAACGTGCTGGCGGATTTCTACAATATTCCACTTTCGATGGGCGCCTTCGCAACCGGCGCCAAGGAACCTAACTGGCAGGCCGGCATCGACGGCAGCCTGTCCACGTTCATGGCCAGCATCGTCATGTCCGATATGCTGCTGGGCTGCGGGTTCCTGCACGGCAGCCGCATCTGGTCCTACGCCGAGATGATGATGGACTGCGAGATCTTCTCCATCATTCACAAGGTCATGCAGGGCATCGAGGTGAACGACGAAACCCTGGCCCTGGAAACAATCGCCAGCGTGGGCCCCGGCGGACACTATCTTGCGCAGAAACATACCCGCAGACATATGCGTGAGCTGTTCATGCCGCAGTTCATGGACAGGCGTCCGTACACCGAATGGGAAGCCAGGAAAGACGACGCCCGCGATTGGGCAACCGCCAAGGCGCGCAAAATCCTGGCAGAGCATCAGCCCGAAGCACTTGACCCGAAGATCAGCGCGGAGATGGCGAAGATCATTAAGTCAGTGGAAAAGAACTAATCGTCATTGCGAGGAGTGGCGCCTCGCGCTGAGCGGAGCCGCAGGCGAAGACGAAGCGGGCGCCACGACGAAGCAATCTCATCGAATCATGGAGATTGCTTCGTCGCTTGGTCTCGATACGCCGCTTCGCGGCTACTCGACCAACGGCTCCTCGCAACGACATACGTGAAAGGAAATTGCCGCTATGCAACCCAAGCTTTCCCTGCTGACAGATGATCTCATTCAACGCATCCTGGACGAAGCCTTTCAGCTGATGCAGAAGCCGGGCATCAAGGTTCAGAATCCGGAGGCGCGTGAGCTGCTGAAAGCCGCGGGTGTGCCGGTCGACGAGGAAACCTTCGTCGCCAGGATTCCCGAGCAGCTCGTCCGCAAGGCGCTGGAGACTGTTCCCCGCCAGTTTCACCTTTATGACTATGACGGCAACCCCGCGGTCCAGTACGGAGGCGAGGCGGTTCACTTTGACCCGGGCTCCTCGGGCGTGGCCATTTTTGATCCTGAAACGCTGGAACATCGGGACGCTCAAACCCCCGATCTGATCCGTGTCCTGAAGGTTGCAGAACAGATCCCGCAGTATGACGCGCAGTCCACGGCCATCGTCTGCACGGAAGTGAAGAAGGAAATCCAGGACCTGTATCGCCTGTATCTGGTCATGCTTTATTCAAGGAAGCCCATCGTGACGGGCGCGTTCACGAACAAGACTGTCCACCAAATGATGGATATGCTGGCCATCTTTGCCGGGGGGAGAGACGCACTGCGGG
>JBAVVF010000550.1:0-1652 GCA_049697155.1 Anaerolineales bacterium | reverse complement strand
ATTTATGATAAAACTGGATACGGATGTCAGCGTTACAGCCACGGGAATTGACATGATGACCAGCAGCAAGTACGTCGAGCGGATTGATCCCCTGACCGGATGCGCCAATTTGCTGGCCTTTTTGGAATCCTTTTCGGCGCGCCTGAAATCCGGGACCAATGCTGCCTTTTCCCTCCTGCTCATCGATGTAAATCACTTTATGGCGTTCAATGCCCAATATGGGCACGCGCGCGGCGATGCCGTCCTGCACTGGATCAGCATTGTCTTGCACGACACTGGTCTGCCCGTTTACCGGATCGGCGACGATGAATTTCTTCTGCTATTTGAGGAGGGAAAGTCCGAGGACTGTCACGCGACCTGCCAATCCGTGTTCGAGCGCCTCAACCGGGAAAGCCAGCAATTTGACCTGGTACACCCGGCCTCCGTCATCCTGATCCACTTCCAGAATGAAGCACTCCAGATCGCCGACCTTTGGATTGCGATCAGCGATGCACTGTTCGATGCCAAGGTCTATGGCGAGCAAAAGCTCCTGGTGAACAGCTACACTCACGCCTCTGCCATCAACAATTACCAGCTGCGAGTGATCAATATGCTCACCGAGCGCCTGCTTTCCTTTGCCACCCGCCTGGAGGATACTCATCAGCTCGCGTATCTGGATCCGATTACACAACTGCCAAACAGTCTCGCCGCCGAAATGGAAATGAACCGTGTTATCGAACAGTCTTCGCTATCCGACACACAATTTTCCATTCTGTTTATCGACGGGGACAATCTGCGCCTCTACAATGAGATCAGCTATTCGGCCGGCGACAAAATGCTGCAAAGGTTATCGAATTTGCTGGCGCGCCACCTTCGTCCAGGCGATTTTCTGGCCCGCTGGCGGGTGGGCGACGAATTTTTCGTAATTTTGCCAGCCACAGACAGTGAACAGGCCTGGTTTGTCGCGGAGCGACTTCGGTCGGCGGTGGAAGCAGGGACGAAAACATGGGAGGTCCCGGTAACCATCTCGGTTGGTGTGGCAACCTATCCAACAAATGGGCGCACTCAGAACGACCTTCTGGATGCTGTTGAAAGAGCCGCGAAGCTTTCCAAGGATGGCGGCAAGAACAGAGTCACCGCCTGGTAGTCAGAATCGCTTCCAGCTTTACAGACATTCCCTGTTTTGAATCACAAGATCCAGCAATGTTCGGTCAACCTGATAACCGTCCACGCGCTCGAATTTTGCTCCGGGCCGGCCGTGCTCGATGATCCCAAACGGCCCATCGAAGTTCAACATGGCACAGCCCCACCCAATCGCCCTGCACGGGTCCAGCAAGCCAGCGCAGGGCGATGTCAGTGAGTGTGCGGTTGAAGCAGCCAAACTCGCCAACGTGAATCTCCACTTAAGACGAAAGTTCACACAAGCCTCCTACACCGCTTATAATCACAGCCCATTGGAGGACGAGTGTTGATTTTTCGCAAGATCCTGGATTTTTATAAGGACCCGGACTATTTCCGGAACCTGCTGAAGTTAGCTCTCCCAATCTTCCTTCAACAACTGGTTTTTTCACTGCTGAATATGCTGGGTGGGATCTTCGTCGGGCAGAAGGGTGATGCCTCGATTGCCGCGGTTGGGCTCGCGGGGCAGATCGCTTTTCTGTTGAACCTGGTGC
>JBAVVF010000549.1:0-2146 GCA_049697155.1 Anaerolineales bacterium | reverse complement strand
GTGCACAGAGTTTCTTCTTTTGTTTTCTTTGTGAACTCTGTGCGCTCCGCGGTAATAGGGGCTTGTGGCGCGCTCTATAGGAAAATTATTTATGCAATTTCTGCGCGGCGATGAAGGCCAGCCCGTTCTCCGTCAGGGCGCAGGCCGTGTTGTTGGCTGCGGCGACCTTCTCCATGAAGTTCCTTTTCATTCCATCCCAATCGCCCGTCTCGACCACTTCCTTCTTCTCGCGGAAATAATCAAGAATGTCAGACGGGTGGGCGAGCGTCTCTTCCACTTGAGGAGCACCGCCTTCGTGTTTGGCGGAAATGTTCGCCACATGATCCGCCAGCTGGACCAGTTCCCTCGTCCGGTCGTAGGGCTGCCGGACAATGGATTTCCAGGTCTCGGTGATGTGATGCTCGAAACGGACCACATCTTCGAATCCCAGCTGTTTTCTGAACTGGGCCGTCAGTTCCAGGGTTTCGTTATTGACCGCGTTGGACCAGTTGAACCCGATCAGGGGGGAGCTCCCATCTTCGCGGCTGAAGAGCTTCGCGGCCAGCATAATCCAGAAAGCATGGTAGGGATTGTCGCTGCCGAAGAAGACCGAGATCTTGAACTCGTTGTCGACGCCGAGCTTGTAGAGCAGGAAGCCCAGCAAAATCGTCCCGGCGTTGAAATTCAACACGGACTTGACGCCATAGTTGGTGTAGTAATAAAGAGATTCATCCAGCCACTGCAGGGCATGTTCGTTCGGCTGGCCGATGCCGCCAAAGTAACCGGTGATGGTTGCCGGCCCGTTCAAGTGCACGTTCGAACCGTCGGTGCCTTTGGTGTCAAGTGTTTCCACGTACGAGGCACCGATGATCTGCATGGCCGCGGCGATCGCAGGCAGGTCGCCGTCTTCCTCCTGCTCCTTCATCCTGCGGACCTTGATAAAACGGCCCGGCACCAGGGTTTGTCCCTGGATGGCGCCGTCGATCATTTCCCGGACCCACGGGAAGTATTGCAGGGCCGAGACTTCCAGCGTGACCGCGAAGTCGTCGGCGAACTTTGTCTTTTGTGCAGCATCTCCCAATACCCTGCGTCTGTAATCTGCAACCGATATGAATTTGCCGCTCTTTGCTGCCTCCGCCAGCCATTCCAGATCCTTCATGTGCGCGGGATTGGTCTGTCGAACTCTGACATACAGGTTCTCGAGCTTGCGCGCTTCAGCCGCTTTCCGATTGATCTCTTCAGGCGTACCGTATTTCTTTACAACATCCAGAAAGGCACTGATAATCTTTGTGTCAGAATTCAACAGAACTTCGTTGATGGCCTCCAGCCGTTTAGCGGGTATCTTGAGCAGTCCTTGCAGGTCTTGTGTCATTGTGCGCTCCTTGTGTGGTAAAACGTACACAGGTATCAAGTAGACAAGTACACAGAAGACTTGTTTAACCTGTGTACTTGTTTACTTCCTTAGTCCAGCATCTTTACCAGTTCGTCGTATTCCTCGTCCTTCATCCCAAACCAGTTTTCCTGCTGCGGGAAATTTCTCCCGATGACTTCATCGTGATAACACTTCAATCCATTGAGGATCACCTCGCCCGCATTGCCGAAGACCCGTGCCATTTTTGGCTTGAACCGCGGGTAGAGTCCAAACATGTCATGGTAGATTAATAACTGTCCATGGGCATCTGGGCCAGAGCCGAGGCTCATGATGATGCAGTTCTCGGCGCGCTCGGTGATGAGTTGGCAGACCCGGTCGGGAACCATCTCGAGCAGGATCATAAAGGCACCGGCCTTTTCGAGGGCCTTCGCATCCTCGATGATTTTCTTCGCCAGGGCTGCATTCTTCCCCTGGACCTTGTATCCGCCCAGGGCAGATACCGACTGCGGCGTCAGCCCCAGATGACCGATGGCCGGGATGCCCGCGTCCACAATTCCCCTGATCCGGTCGGACATGGATGCGCCACCTTCCAGCTTGATGGCATCCATCGCGGCTTCGGCCATGAAGCGCCCGGCGTTGCGGATGGCGCTCTCAACGCTCGGCTGGTAGCTCATGTAGGGCATGTCGCCGACCAAAAAGGCGGTGGGTGCGCCACGACGAACGGCCTGCGAATGACGGATCATGTCATCCATCGTGACCGGCAGGGTGGATTCGTAGCCGAGCATGGTCATACCC
>JBAVVF010000548.1:0-3341 GCA_049697155.1 Anaerolineales bacterium | reverse complement strand
TTGCAGACAATTCTACGCGGATTTGTGGCAGGCTTGGGCAACTTGAAATATTCATTTCTACCTAATCTTTCCAAAGTTTCAATTTGTGATTCTTGCGGAAACAGAAAGAAACCGTCAGCATTGATCCGGTTCACTTGTACAAGCAACATATCACAACTTGGCACATACTGCTGAGAAAATTTAATTGCTTGTGCAGCATCTACCGTCCAAATAAGTTTGACACTTTTGAAAGTTGTGCCTGTCATCGTTTTTATGGAAAGCGGACTGCCAAACACAATAGCGTCGGCCTCTGGCACATGGATTGGCAGGTCGGTCTGGATATTTTGCTTGCCAAACTTGTAAAGCAATAACGCAATAAGAATCCACCGCACCTGCTTCTATACCAATTTTACCTGCACGCGAATTCTCTGGTTCAGCCACATAGAATAGTTTCGGGAGGCGCTTTTGGGTCTTGGCTACAAGTGCCTGATCGGTGAAAAGTTCAGTGATGGTCATATGCAATCCTTCTCATGTGATTCGGTTTTCAATTCTTATTGAACCGTACGGAGATCTCTCTCACCAATTCAGTTTACCAATCATATATTATCATTTTCATGGGGAGTGGCTACCTGAGTGTGTTAAGCCACACACCTGCCCCGGGTGTGATTTGCCACGAATTGCCAAGCAATTCGAAATCATGCCGGGGGAGTCCACAGAGTTTTAAGAGATTTTTTCTCAATGGGCTCAGTGTTCTCTGTGGCTAAGAAGGTTTTACCCACACTTTTCGCCACTCCCTTTCCATGTACAGGAAAAAACTAAAATGAGGGGGAGGGTATAATCTTAGTTCTTTGGATAGAAGGAGTATCTTATGCTCAAAGTCGGATACATCGGTCTCGGGTTGATGGGCAAGTCCATTGCGCGTAATATTTTGAAAGCTGGTTTTCCGCTGGTCGTCCATAATCGCTCGCGCGCCGCCGTGGATGAACTCGTCGGCGAAGGCGCGTCTGCTGCAAACTCCCCCAAGGAAGTGGCCGCGCAGGTGGACGTAGTCTTCACGAACCTTCCGGATACTCCCGACGTGGAGAAGGTTGTCCTGGGTGAAAACGGCATCCTGGCAGGCGCGCACGATGGGCTCATCTATATCGACAACTCGACGATCAAACCTGCCTCGGCCCGCCGGATCGCGGAAAAGCTGTCCGAGAAGAAAGTCTTCGCCCTGGATGCTCCCGTCTCCGGCGGCGATATCGGCGCGAAGAACGGCACGCTGACGATCATGGTCGGCGGCGCGGCTTCCGCGCTGGAAAAGGTCATGCCTGTGCTCCTGGCAATGGGGAAGACCGTCACACACGTTGGCGATTCGGGCGCGGGGCAGGTGGCCAAAGCCGCCAACCAGATCATGGTCGCAGCGCAGATGGTGGCCATGGGCGAGCTGCTCGTCTTCTCGAAGAAGGCCGGCGTTGACCCGCAAAAGGTGGTCGAGGCGATCAAAGCCGGCGCGGCCCAGTGCTGGACCCTGGACGTCAAGCCGCCGCGTTTGTTCGCCGGCAACCGGGAGCCCGGCTTCAAGGCGCATATGCAGTTGAAGGATTTGAAGATTATTCTGGACACCGCCCAGGAATATGACATCCCGATCTCCGGGACAGTCGAAAACACGAAACTCTTCCAGCAGATGATCGACTCAGGTATGGGCGAGCTGGATAACTCGGCCGTGGTCGGTGTAATTGAAGAAAAGGCGGGGATTACGATTTTAGATTAATTCGTCATTGCGAGTCTTCGAGAAGCAATCTCTCGCATGCTAACTGAGATTGCTTTGTCATGACGCCCAAGGTGTCATTCCTCGCAATGACGCAAAAGGTAAAAATGAAAAAATACTGGCCAACTCTTCGCGATTACTTCCTGATCGTCCTGGCCGCCCTGATCCAGGCAATCTCACTGCGTCTGTTCTTCGTCCCGGCGAACCTGGCTTCCGGCGGGGTAAGCGGCATTTCACAGCTGATCAATCATTTTACGGGCTGGCCGATCGGCTTGATGATCCTGCTTGGCAACATTCCCCTCTTCGTGCTCGGCTGGCGCTTCCTCGGCGGCTATCGCTTTGCCGCGCGGACGGCGGTCGCGATCTTCATGTATTCCGCTTTTACCGACTTGCTGGTGAAAATGCCCCTCTTCGCCCCGGGCGGTGCAGGGACCAACCTGATCAGGGACCTGCAGGGCGACATTTTCCTGAACGCGCTGTACGGCGCGATCGTCAGCGGCATTGGGTATGGACTGGTCTATCGGGCGCGCGGCACGAGCGGCGGCTCCGATGTCCTGGCGCGCATCCTCAGCCATTACCGCGGTGTGCCCGTGACCCAGAGTTACCTGATCGTGGATACCCTGGTGATCCTTGGCGCAGGCTTCATCTTTGGCTGGAAGGCGGCTTTGTACGCGATGATCGCCCTGTACGTCAGCGGACTGGTGGCGGAAACAACCCTCGAAGGCGGCGGCACGGTCCGCACGGCGATGATCGTGACCAGCCAGCCGGAGGCCATCTCCGAGCGCGTGCTCGAGGAGCTGGAGCGGGGCGTCACCGTTCTGCAGGGTGTGGGCGCGTACACGGGAGCCGATCGTCCTGTTTTATATTGTGTGATTACCCGCGCCGAGGTGGCGGCAGTCAAAGCGATTGTCCATGAAGTGGACCCGCGGGCGTTCATGGTGATTGGTGTGGCGCATGAGGCGCTGGGGGAAGGCTTCAGACCGTTGAAAACGTAGGTCGGGATGGCACATCGTACTCGCAGAGTATCCCGACCTACGGATTACGAAAACTGCGAAACCACCCCGGCGATCAATCCGATCTGCCCAAGGTGGTACAGCACAATGATGAGAAACCTGCCGTTCGTGACCGGCGATACAAACTTGTTCCAGGCCAGCATTGCATCCGAAGCGCAGAACAGGGCCGCACCTGCACTGACGAGCAGGGCCGCACTGGCCTTCCAGGCCGGGTCAAAAAGGGTGGACATGGCCGCGAAGAGCATAAAGGAAATCACAATTCCATAGACCACGACAGGCACGACCAGTTTGTTCTCGCCTCTGGCGCGCATCGCTCCGATGATTCGCCGGAGGATGCGGCTGGCATTGACCGCGATGATCGCCAGCAGGATCAATGACCAGCCATTGATGATTTCCAGCTCCGCCCTGAACCCGATAATGTAAGAGATGTGCGCGAGCAGGAAGGCGACCAATCCGAAGAAAAATAGCCTTTCCGGCGGGAGCATCAGCAGGACATCGCCCGCCAATGAAAGCAATATCGCCGCTCCGAACCAAAGTGTGTCCCCCTGCCAGCCCGTGCTCGCATACAGCCACAGGAACAGGCAGACCATCACGGC
>JBAVVF010000547.1:0-5793 GCA_049697155.1 Anaerolineales bacterium | reverse complement strand
GATCGGTAACGGCATGAGGCTGTTTATAGAGCAGTCCGTCAATCTCTGTACCTGTGTATTCATACGTGGTCGCTTGCCAACCGGCCTGGGAGGTCGCCTGGATGTCTTCCACACCAGGATCAGGCAGGGTGCCGATGTAGGAAAATCGGCGGGATTCAAAGTCATCGAAGTACAGGGTGCCACGCGTATCTGCCTCAATGCCCTGGACCCCCAGCCTTACTTCCGTGATTGTGCGCGTCTCATTGTCAATCGTCGTCAGCGTCTGCGTCTGGACTCCATTCAGCCATAAGGTAAGAGACCCACTGTTGGCGAATGCTCCATATTCGAGTTCAATGGCTGACCAGGCGTCAGGGATGTCGTACCAGCCGGTATCAGACCAGGCCCCTGCATCGTCCAGGAGGCCTGCACGGACCTGATACGCATCATACAGTTGAGCGGCATCGAACCACACGAAACTACCCGAGACATGCACGAGGCGCACTGTATGTTGCTGCTTTTCCAACAGGGGCGATATCCAGACGTTCTGATGTGTGCTGCCACCGCTTTGATTGACGGATCCGATCTTGATATCATCCACGTAAATATCCAGGATGCCACCATATGCGCCGGTGGAGTATAGGAAGTTAAACTGATCGCCCGTGAAGTCGAAAGTAACGGTATCACCGCTCCCCGCAGACTGCTTATAAGAACCGCCAAAGGTGCCGTCCCGGGTCACTGTTGCCCAGTTGCCGGAGTATTGGAACAGGGCATCTCCCTGATCGCGAACCGGCAGCGGAGCCTTTCGCATCTGAACATGCAGCACATCGACGTCATTGTTTGACCCCGTGAACAGGTCCAAAACGTCACTGGCTGCCATCGTCAGGCTGTTTGGATCAAGATAAATGCGGGCACGATATTCGGGTTCGGATTGCGGCAGATTATTCTCTACATATGCACTATTGTTGTCGTCCACTGGCACCTGCAATCCAAAATCTTCCCAATAATTTGCAGAAGTGGATGCCGACAAGTTACCCACACTTGCATCCCATTGTGGAGCAGGCGTAAGTATGCCTGTCTCGAAGTCCGAGATGAATAATGTGTCCGGTGTGTTTTCTCTCTGCAAATAGAGCGGGCTGTATGAACCAGTGAAACCGGACTGGTCCGATTGGTAATAGACAGCCATGCGTCCGTACCGTCCGCTGCCGCCAGGACTAAGAGACACGGATCCCAGTGTTACCTTGTTCCCCTGGAGACGAACTGTTCCACCCGCCCCGCCGCCTCCGTCACCAGAGGAGAATCCATTGGCATTGATCGTAATCTCTGAAAGTGTGAGGGTATTGCCAATGACAAAAAGCGCGCCGCCGCCGCGTCCACCCGTGTCGCAACTTTCCCGTGAGCCGTCCTGGAGTGTCATTTCTCCCCCTCCGCCGCCACCGGGGCCGAAGGTAATCTGGTCGAGCCTGGGATCACCGAATGCTTCCCCACCGACGCCATCGCGTCCACCCGACCCCTGACCACCTTTCGTTAAATAGCCGGCGCCTCCTCCCTTGGGGCAGCCATTGCCGGAGCCCAGGGTTCCCGCTCCTCCGCCGCTGCCAACCGCCACGTCAGACCCTGCTGGTCCTTCGCCATTATTATGGCCTGCGCCGCCTCGATAACCTTTACCATTGAGATCGATGACTCCTGCCCCGGTCGATGTAAGCGTCCCGGCAACTCGAAAAACAATCAGTCCATCTTTTCCAGTCCAGGCATTTGTCGTCAACGTGCCATCGAGCGTAACATTATCGTAATGGGGCACGCGATAGATCGCAACAAGCTGGTTCCCGGTTGCTGATCCAATATTCGAATCATCATCGACATTATCACCATAGTATTTGGTTTTCGCCGTGTTAAAGTAAACCATGTCACCGACCACGCCGCCAACCTTCAGGAATTCGTAATTCCCTGCATTTCCATGGTTGGATGTGGTCCCCCTCATGTTGATCAACAGGATTTCGTCTCCTGTCTGCAGGCATTCGTCCGTGGGGGTAGAACCAAGTTTGGCCCATGAACCGGTGAGTTGCAGCACCTGATATGAAACTCCATCGCCTCCGGTGTAGCACTCACGGCCATTGCTGTTCTGTGTGCTGATATTGAACGTAGTCGCGACAGTCAGGTTGCCATCCTTGGCAGTGCCCCAGCCAGGTGTGGGAGTCAAATTGATGGGCGTTGGAACATAGGGTGTTGGTGTTGGATCGATCTCACCCACGAAGCCTAAATAGTTAATTGGATCGGAAATTATGGTACTGGCTTGCTGAACACGATAGACCGCGATCCGTCCTTTTGAGCCACTCACCCCAGCTGCGCCGCCAGGCGCGCTCAGGTTGAGCTGCGTAATGTTGTTTGCTTCGATTCGAATACTTCCACCGGCTCCACCCCCGGCAGTACCCGATCCGTTGCTGCCATTGGATGTTACGGTGCCAGAAAAGTCTAATGTGTCACCAAGGATAAAGATTCCGCCACCGCCGCGTCCACCCGTCCCGCAGCTTTCCCGTGAGCCATCCTGGAGTGTCTTTTCTCCACCTCCGCCGCCCCCAGCGCCCAGCAGGAACTCGTTATGATCGACCAGGCTTACTTGCCATGCTGAGAGATGCAGAACAAGGCCATTTTGATGTTATTCTTGCATGGCGGGAGGATAGGCTCTACCGTGGGATGCGAGCCATGTTAATGGTTATTGAAACCGTTCAAACCCACAAAATGACTATCATGCTTGCGCGTGAAACGTTCGATCCTAAAATGGCTCCCCTTAAAGCATGGGTGGCTCAAATGGAATTGGAGGGGATCAGAGAACGGATGACCATGGGTGTGAAAGCACGGCTGCGCGCTGGCAAAGCAAATGCAGGGCGCGATCGCTATGGTTATCGGCGAAATGGGGAAGTCATAGAGATAGTGGAGGAAGAGGCAAAATGGGTAAGGCAAATCTTTGCATGGTATATCGAGGGCACACCACTTATGGAAATACGCAGGCGGTTAATTGAGTCCAACGTGCCGCAAAAGGGTGGCACTGTACCTCGTCAAATCGACTGGTCCAGAAATGTTATTCAACAAATACTGGGAGCTGCTCAGGATTATGCATCCGGCCTGAA
The DNA here is from genome assembly GCA_049697155.1 of Anaerolineales bacterium. Taxonomy (GTDB): domain Bacteria; phylum Chloroflexota; class Anaerolineae; order Anaerolineales; family Villigracilaceae; genus Defluviilinea. The sequence goes on along the minus strand of JBAVVF010000547.1, from coordinate 2,689 downwards.
GAAGCAGTCTAGAGGGGGAGAAACATTCACAGTACCGATTGAACCCATAATAAGTTCAACAATGTATGAGGCATTCTTGCGAGTACGAGAAGGAAATGTTAATCATCCAGCTCGGCATCTAAAGCAGAATTATCTTATAGGCGGGCTACTATATTGTTCATGCGGCAGAAAATGGGGCGCGCGTAGTGAGACATCAAGACGACGCAATCGAAAAGGTGAATGGATAGAACGCAAAGTACACGGACGATATTTTTGCCGTCAAATACACGAGGAGCATATATCTCCCGACTGTCCACGACAAATTGGAAGCGCCAAAGCAGATGAAGACGCCTGGCAAAAAATCTCCCTGATAATCAATGAACCCGAAGTTCTTTTGGCTCAGGCACGTAAAGCAGTTAATGAGTTACAGGCCAATGTTGACTCACTGGAGATCGATCGAGAACGCATACAAAAAGAGATCGATACAGTGGTATCGGAACGGCAGTGGGTAATTACTCAGGCGCGCAAACATACAATCAGTGAAAGTGACATGGATTACCAATTAAGTATGTTGACCATGCAGGAATTAAGCTTAAAGCGCGAGTTTGCATCTATTGAACAAGCAGTAAGTATTCAGTTGTCAGGCAATTGGGAGCAACGGATTCAGGAATACTTGGCTGATCTACAAACAGGAATTGCGTCATTGAATGATGATCCAGAAAACCTGGAGGACCAACAAGAGATATTCCAATTAAAGCGGCAGGTTGTAACCGCTTTAGTAAGAAGGATTACAATAGACTGCAACCGTCAATTACATGTAGAGATTGGTCTTAATCTGCTCAAAATACTTAACGATGAAAACTCCACAGGATTTGAAGGGAAAAATCAAGGCGAAATCAATCCAGCTGGGATTTCTCCTGGCTGGCGTGACAACTCCTGAACCGCCTCCCCATTATTCCACATTCGAAAACTGGCTCGCGCAGGGACATCACGGCACGATGGATTACCTGGCCAGCGAACGTTCACGGGCCCGCCGCGCCAGCCCGCGCGCCATCCTGCCGGAATGCAAGTCCATCCTTGTTTTGGCGACGCCGTACAATCATCCTTCGAAGGGAGAGGGGATAGGGGCCAGGGGTCAGGTGGCCTCCTACGCCTGGGGCGAAGACTATCACGACGTCCTGCCGGCCAGGATGAAAGAGCTCGTCCAGTTTATCGAGGCGCAGGTCGGGCGTCCGGTAGCGAACCGCTGGTATACCGATACGGGTCCCCTCCTCGAACGGGATCTCGCCCAGCGGGCCGGTATCGGCTGGATCGGCAAAAATACCTGTCTGATTCATCCGGAGCATGGTTCCTACTTCCTGCTGTCCGAGATCCTGCTCGATCTTGCGCTCGAGCCCGACTCGCCCCTCACTACCGATCATTGCGGCACGTGCACGCGCTGCCTCGAAGCCTGCCCCACCGAATGCATCCTGCCAAATCGCACCATCGACGCCAGCCGCTGCATCTCCTACCTCACCATCGAGCTCAAGGACGATATTCCCGCTGAGCTGCGCGACAAGATGGGCGGCTGGGTATTTGGCTGCGACGTCTGCCAGAATGTCTGCCCATGGAATCGCTTCGCGGGTGAAGGGGACCCGGCCTTCGGGAAGGAGAATCCGCTGCGCCCCCTGACCGAGGAGCTGACCATTTCAGCCCGGGAGTTTAATCAACGCTTCAGGCATAGTCCCGTCAACCGCGCCAAACGACGCGGCTACCTGCGCAACGTCGCGGTGGCGTTGGGCAACACAGCAGACATGCATGCGCTGCCTGTTTTACAGAATGCACTGAATGATGAGGAGCCGATGGTGAGGGAACATGCAAAGTGGGCCTTCGAGAAAATCAATCGACGGGTAAGGGCGATATCATACCCGAAGGGTACCCGCCCGGATGGGAAAGAAACATGAACAATCGTGAAGGGTCGCCCCTGCTCCTTATCGCCACCAACAACAAAGGGAAAGTGAAAGAGCTGCAGGACCTGCTCAAAGATCCGGGGATCGAGCTCGTCACGCCCGCCCAGATCGACCTTGACCTGGACGTGCTCGAAGACGGCCAGACCTACGCCGAGAACGCCGCGAAAAAGGCCGTTGCCTTCGCCCGGGCCAGCAGACTGATCTCCCTGGCCGATGACTCCGGCCTGGAGGTGGATGCCCTCGACGGCGCCCCGGGACTGCATTCCGCCCGTTACGGCGCTCCCCACGGCGGAAAACTTTCCGATGCGGAACGCCGCGCCTTCCTGATCCGAAATCTTCAAGACAAGCCCCGCCCCTGGACCGCCCGCTTCCATGCCACGATCGCGGTTGCAATTCCCGAACTATTTTGGAGTCGAGCGGCTTGCCGCTTGCCATCGCAGGAGCACGCCCTTTCGGGCAGTCCTGCACTCCAAATTTTCGAAGGCTTCTGCCCCGGACAGATCATCCCGGAGGAACGCGGCACAGGCGGGTTTGGCTACGACCCTATTTTTTTACTGCCGGAGCTGGGGAAAACCATGGCGGAGCTTTCCATGGACGAAAAAAACCGCCTCAGCCATCGGGCCCGGGCGGTGATGAACGCAAAGGGGATTTTGAGCCGTATATTCTCAAAAGATGATTAACTGACGTTACGCAGGCAAAACTTATTCACCACGTTTCCTGCCTGGATTCTTCGCGTTTCCTGCCTGGACTTTCAACGTTTC
>JBAVVF010000546.1:0-2494 GCA_049697155.1 Anaerolineales bacterium | reverse complement strand
GTGCATAGACGGTCAGCGCATCCTTTTCGAGGGTGACCTCGTGAACCTGTGCCGCGTAATGAGGTCTCATGCCCGGGCGCATTTCCCAGTATCCATCGGTGAATTTCATGTAGGCTTCCTTTCTGTGCGGATGATACCTCAACCCGCCCGGAAATGTCCCGGCAGGTCTGCGATCAATGGATTATGATTATAGTTAAGGAAATCGAAGATTTCTACAAGGAAAAGATGACTGCCCTGGGCTGGAGCCAGCCGTTTGACGCCACGGCCCAGGGGGATGTGGGCATCGTGTTCTTCCAAAAAGGGAATAACGCGCTCACCGTCACCATTATGTCTTCGGAAGGCTCCGCCGCGGTGATTCTGACGCTGGTATAACTGCAAACGATCCAGATTCTCAAAGGACGTTCCCTCACCGTCCTTTTTGTTTTACGACAAGGGATGTCGTATTCAGTTATAATGTCCGTCCATCCCAAAACGAGGGTCATGTGAAAACAGCGATTTCCATCAGTGCGCTTTTGTTTGTTCTTGCCGTATCTGCCTGCCAGCCAGGCGCCACCGCCGTTCCGACCTCGGCCTTTACGGCGGTCCCGACTCGTACAGCTCTCCCCACTCCCACACCAACCAGAACCCTGCCTCTGCCCACGGAAACGCCGGAGGCCTTCGAGTGGAATGGATTCCCGATCATGCCCGGCGCGCTGGCAGGCGAAGGGGACTCGGAAAGTTACGGCTTCACCATTCAGGCATCTCCCCGTGATGTACAGGAATATTTCGAGCTTGAGCTTGGGAAACTTGGCTGGCGTTCGTCCATTCAGGGGGATGGCCAGACCTCGCTCATGTTGATCTTCATGAAAGATGCCTCCGCGACACTGACGGTGACGATCCTTTCCGAGGGGGATGAGTCCCTTGTGTTCCTCGTGAAATAAGATTCGACAACGGGGGAACATTTCCATCCGGCGTACGTCAGGAAGTAAAGAATGCCGTGCAAGCGGCAAATCCATCTTTACGGGGGAAACTTAACTCCGGGAGGAGGGCTTATGACCTGACATGAGTCTTTACGAACAGCAGGAACGCCGGCCTGCTGAAGGTCTGTTCGCTTCGTTTCCATATTCCAAAACCGAATTACAAGGAGAAGAGTCATGTTCACCAAACGCAATGCCCTGCTGACGGGCATCCTGTCCCTATTGCTGTTTACCGCCGCCTGTGGGGGGGCTGCGCCATCCACGGAAGCACCCTACCGCGAGTCCCCTTCCAATGACTATTATGACGAACCCGCCGCGACCGAGGCTCCCGCCGAAACCGAAGCCCCAGCGGACTTTTTCCCCGACTCGTCGGTATCCAATTCCGGTCAGCCGCACCGCGATTCGGGCGATGAGCCGGAGGATATGTTCTTCGAAGATTCCGGAGTCAATCCTTCCGTCCGTACGGATGAGGACAATCTCTCCACCTTCGCGCTCGACGTGGATACCGGTTCGTACACCATCATGCGCAATTATCTGAGTGAAGGAAACCTGCCGCCGTCGGACTCCGTGCGGGTGGAGGAGTACGTCAATTACTTCGAGCAGGGCTATGCCATTCCGCCAGCTCATCAGGCGTTCGCAATCCACATCGACGGCGCGCCCGCGCCTTTCACCCAGACCGAGCGTTACGATATGCTGCGCGTTGGCATTCAGGGCTATGAAGTTTCCGAGCGTGAGCGCAAGGATGCCTCCCTGGTCTTTGTGATCGACGTTTCCGGCTCCATGGATATGGACAACCGGCTCGGACTGGTCAAGCGCTCGCTCGAACTGCTGGTGGAGCAGCTGCGGCGGAGTGACACGGTCGCAATCGTAGTGTACGGGACCGATGCCCGGGTCATCCTGGAACCCACGCGCGCCTCCCATAAAGGGGAAATTCTCGAGGCGATCTACAGCCTGCGTCCCGAGGGCGTGACCAACGCCGAAGCGGGCCTGCGCCTGGGCTACAAGATGGCCATGCATGCCTACAATCCCGAAGGCATCAACCGCGTCATCCTGTGCTCGGACGGCGTGGCCAACTTTGGCGAGACGGACCCGGACGAAATCCTGCAGGAAATCGATCACTATGTGGAGGAAGGGGTCACCCTGACCACGGTCGGCTTTGGCATGGACAATTACAACGACGTCCTGATGGAGCAGCTGGCGGACAACGGCGACGGCTTCTATGCCTACGTCGATGACATGCCTGAGGCCCGCCGCCTCTTCATCGATCAGATCACCGGCACGCTGCAGACGATTGCCATGGATGCCAAGGTCCAGGTGAATTTCAACCCGGAGGTCGTGAAGCGCTATCGGCTGGTCGGGTTCGAGAACCGGGCCATCGCCGACGACGAGTTCCGCGATAACACGGTCGATGCGGGCGAGATCGGCGCCGGGCACTCTGTGACGGCTTTGTATGAAGTCAAGCTTTACCCTGAGGCCTACGGTAACATCGCGACCGTCTTCATGCGCTGGCAGGACCCGGATACGCGCCAGGTGGTGGA
>JBAVVF010000545.1:0-4218 GCA_049697155.1 Anaerolineales bacterium | reverse complement strand
CGATTGGTCCGCGCGTGGGTTTAAATAATACACCGGAGCCCTGGCTCTCGAAGCCATGGCGATTTCGAGTAACAGATTAAGCCAAAGGAGTACTCATCGATGCCCCCTGCCCATTATCACTCGATTGTGCTTGTCAAACAGGTGCCCGATACACGCAATGTTACCGGCGAGGTGATGACCAAAGACGGCACGATGAACCGCAGCGCACTTCCGGCGATATTCAATCCGGAAGACCTGAACGCGCTGGAAATGGCGCTGGATCTTAAGGATCGCCATGGTGGGACAGTAACGGTTCTAAGCATGGGACCTTTGCAGGCAGCTGAAATATTGCGCGACTCGCTCTGCCGCGGCGCGGACCGGGTAATCCTGCTTTCCGACCGCAAGTTCGCCGGAGCGGATACACAGGCGACCTCCTATACTTTGAAATGCGCCATCGACAAGGTCGCGCAGTATGATCTTGTCTTTTGCGGGCGCCAGGCCATCGATGGGGATACGGCCCAGGTGGGTCCACAGGTCGCCGAGAAACTGGGCATTCCACAAATCACGTATGCCGAATCAATCATCGAAGCAACTGAGGCTGGGATCGTTGTCCAACGCGCGTTTGACCTGGGCACCGAGCTGGTCAAGTGCACCCTCCCATGCCTGCTGACCGTGGTCGGTTCGGCCAATCAGCCGCGCCCGGCTTCGGCCCGCAAGCGGATCGAATACAAGCTGGCGGCCGTCCCGGCGGAGTATTCGAAGCTCCTGCAGAAGTGGCCGGAGTTTGGCAATGAAGCCGCGCTGGAAAATCATCTGGCGGAACGTAATTTGAAAATCACCGTCTGGAGCGCAGCCGACCTGAACGTGGACGAAGCCCACCTGGGACTGGGCGGCTCACCTACACAGGTACACAAGGTCAGCTACGTGGTACTCGAGACCAGTGAAAGCAGGGATATCCCGGCCACGCCCGAAGGTGTCCAAGCGCTAATCCAGGAACTGATCAAGGAATACATCGTAGGATAAAGGTGCCGATATGACGAGCGAAAGAAACGTTTGGATATTTATCGAGCAGGAAAGCGGACAGATCGCCGAGATCAGCCTGGAACTGCTGGCCAAAGGCCAGGAGCTGGCGCAGACATTGGGCAGTCAGGTCTGGGCTTTGTTATGTGGCCATGAAATTGGAGACCTGGCCGAATCTGTAATTCAGCACGGCGCGGACCACGTCCTGGTGGTCGACCATCCTGAATTGGAAATTTACCGTACTTTGCCATATACCCGCGTCGCCGCGGACCTGATCCGGGCGCGGCAGCCCTATATCTTTCTGGTCGGCGCCTCGCCCGTGGGACGCGACCTGGCCCCGCGCGTTGCCAGCGCCGTCAAAGCCGGCCTGACCGCCGACTGCACCGATCTCCAAATCGGGGAATATACGTCCAAGAAAGAAAACATAGTCTATAAAGACCTGCTCTACCAGATCCGGCCGGCCTTTGGCGGCAACATCATTGCCACCATCGTCAACCCGAAGACCCGCCCGCAGATGGCCACCGTGCGCGAAGGCGTGATGCGCCGGCATGAGCCGGACCCGACGCGCAAAGGCAGCCTCGAGAACATTGTGCCGGTTTTCCAGCCGCAGGATTTCGCCTTACAGGTGTTAAGCCGTGAAATGCGCGAGCCGACCGTCAAACTGAAAGACGCGCCGGTGATCGTGGCCGGCGGCGCCGGAGTGGACAGCCAGAGCGAGTTCGATCTGATCCGCGACCTGGCCAACCTGCTGGGCGGCGAAGTGGGCGCCTCCCGCGCCGCCGTGGATGCCGGCTTCATTTCCCGCGAGCACCAGGTCGGTCAGACCGGGACAACCGTGCGGCCGCGCCTCTACATCGCGGCCGGGATTTCCGGGGCCATCCAGCACCGGGCCGGCATGGACAAATCGAACAAGATCATCGCCATCAACATCGACCCGGATGCCCCGATCTTCCAGGTGGCACACTACAAGATCGTCGGTGACCTGGGCGAAGTACTGCCACTATTCATCCGCGCGCTGCGCGAGCGAGTCAAGTAAGCATCGGAGACATCATGGCTGACAACTTCTTTTTGGATAACCTGGATTTACAGTTTCGCCTCGAACAGCTTGATCTGCGGGAGGTAGTCGAGATCAAGGAAAAAGGGTACAGCACAGCCAGCCAGTATTCGGCTGCGCCGCGCAACTATGAGGATGCCAAAGACAACTATCGCCTGCTGCTGGAAGTTTTAGGTGATATTTCTGCCTCAGTCATCGCGCCCAGCGCCGTGGAAGCCGATGAGGAAGGCGCGCAGTTCCACAATGGTGAGGTCGAATATGCTGCCGCTACCCAGAAGGCCATCCAGGCATTGAAGCAGGCCGAGCTGATGGGTGTCATGCTGCCCTGGGAATATGGCGGCATGAACATGCCCGAGACGCTTTATCAGATGATGGTGGAGATCCTTTCGCTGGCCGAAGCCGGACTGATGACGATCTTTGGCCTGCAGGAGATCGCCTCCTCGATCAACGAGTTCGGCACTGACGAGATGAAGGCCCGCGTCCTGCCGCGCTTCAGCCGCGGTGAAGTGGCCGGGGCCATGGTCCTGACCGAGCCGGATGCCGGGTCGGACCTGGGGTCGGTGCAAACCCGCGCCACCCTGGACGAGGCGACCGGCAAATGGCATCTCAACGGCGTCAAGCGCTTCATTACGAATGGCTGCGCGGATATCCAGCTGGTGCTGGCCCGCAGCGAAGCCGGTTCGAGCGACGCGCGCGGTCTGTCGCTGTTCCTGCTCGAGCGGGATGAAACGGTCCACATCCGCCGCATCGAGAACAAGCTGGGCATCCATTCCTCCCCCACCTGTGAGATCCAGTACAACAATACCACGGCCGAACTGCTTGGCAAACGACGCTTCGGCCTGATGCGCTATGCCATGGCTTTGATGAACGGAGCGCGGCTGGCCGTCGGCGCGCAGGCCCTGGGGATTGCCGAGGCCGCCTATCGTGAGGCCTATCGCTATGCCCAGGAACGCAAGCAGTTCAACCAACCCATCGGCAGCTTACCGGCTGTCTCACGCCTGCTGCTGTCGATGCGCGGCGAGATCGAAGCCACGCGCGCCCTGCTGAGCGAAACGGGCGTTTGGGTGGACCGTCTGAAGGCATACGAAGAATTGAGCAGTGACGCGGCCCGCGCCGAGTCCATCCCGGACCTCCGCCAGAAACTGAAACAGGCATCCGGCCTCGCCGATACGCTGACCCCTCTCACAAAGTACTACGCCACCGAGATGGGCAACCGCGTCTGTTACCTTGCCATGCAAATCCACGGCGGGGTGGGGTATATGCGCGAGTTCAACGTCGAACGACATTACCGTGACGTGCGCGTGACCAACATCTATGAAGGCACCAGCCAGCTTCAAATCGTGGCGGCCATCGGCAAACTGCTCGGGCATGCCCTCGATCCGCTGTTCGACGAATGGTGTGCGCAGGACTACGGCCCGGAGCTGGCTCCGTTGAAGGCCCAGCTCGCCGAAGCGACTGGTCTGTTGAAGCAAGCCACCGATGCTTTAAAGGCTCAGGAACGGGATCTGATCGATTACTACGCCTCCGACCTTGTGAACATGGCTGTGTATGTACTCAACTCCTGGCTGCTGCTGCGGGATGCCCAGGTCTCGGAGCGCAAACGTGACCTGACCCAGGTGTATCTCGCGGAACACCTGCCGGATGTTACCCGGGCGCATCAATCCATTCTGAATGCCAGTGCCGCGCCGCTGCAGGCACGCAGCACAGTGCTGGGTGCCGCTTTCTGATAAAATTAGCTGTATCCAAAGTTAGAACACATCTCAACAACCAGCTTTCGTCATTGCGAGGAGGGTGTTCTCCCGACGAAGCGCCGCCGTGGCGCCGTGGCGACACAATCCCAATTATTGCAAGTGAGATTGCTTCGCCCTGCCGGGCTCGCAATGACGATTACGTTTTAAAACTGGCTCATCGAAAGGGAAAAAGTTATGGGACTCTTAGACGGTAAGACTGCATTGATCTTTGGGCTTGCCAACGAACGATCCATTGCCTGGGGCATTTCGAAGGCCTTCGAGGAGCAGGGCGCCTGCCTGGGGTTCAGTTATGCCCCGGTCGTGGAAAAGTATGCCCGCCCTCTCGCTACGAAGCTGGGCTCCAAGTTCATCGAGCCGTGTGATGTGGGCTCGGATGAGCAGATTACCCGGGTGGCCAGAAAAGCGAAAAAGTAC
>JBAVVF010000544.1:0-4256 GCA_049697155.1 Anaerolineales bacterium | reverse complement strand
TTGGCGGCCGCTGGGTCAGAGGGTAGAGGACTCATCGGGGAAATCATCTTCCAGGTCGGCCCCACCTTGCTGTTCCCAGTTTGGGGTGTAGCGCTTGCGGTGGCGACGTTGGGCTACTATTATCGGCGGCGCGGCCCGTGCAGTGTGTGCGGTCGTGGCACATCCGGCGAGGTCGGGGAGCCATCATCCCCTTACCAGGGGAGATAACTTGATGAAAAATATAAAAGGAATCTCATCATGATCAATATTCTCAAAAAACAAAATGGAATGAACATTGTAGGGCAGGGTGGAAAGATCATCCTTTTCATGCTGCCGTCTTTGATCGCGGCAATAGGTTTTCACAAGTATTTACCTACTGTTGCTGCACTGCCCGAGAGCATCCGTTTTATCAAACCGGTAGGATATTTATTGTTTCTTCCTGGATTGGTCCTGTGGGGAACCGCAGTGACCCAATTACTGATGGGTTTTTCCAAAGGAAAATTGGTAACAACAGGCGCATACGGTGTTGTACGCAATCCCATCTATTCCAGCGTGACGTTATTTATCCTTCCCGCTGTCGCATTGATGACACTCACCTGGGTTTATCTTATTGTTTCGGTCTTTTTATACGTTGGTGTGATGATCTTCATCGGTACAGAGGAGAGACAACTCACGCATGCCTTTGGCCGGCAATATGAAGAGTACATGGCAAGTGTTGATCGGCTCGTTCCATTCAAAAGACCTTAATGGGACAGAACGATCAGATACGGTAGCACAAGAAGTACCGAGAGGAACAATGACACAACAAACAACAGAAACGTATCCTGTATCCACCTCAACGCGCGGAGTCAAGCGCTGGGCGATACAAATGATCATTGGTACCGTCATCTTTGGAACCATTTTGTTTCTTTCTGCGGGTCGTCTTAATTGGGTCGAAGGCTGGGTATATCTAGTTATGAATTCGGTTACTCAGTTCATCAGTGCGATCGTGTTGACATCCAGAAATCCTGACTTGCTCACAGAGCGCTCTGGTGTCGGCAAACGAACCAAGAGTTGGGACCAATATCTCTCTATTGCGGTGGCTGTGATTGCTCCTTTGGCGATCATGATCACGGCTGGATTGGACGCACGCTTCCAGGCAATTTCTATCTATGGCAGCAATGCATGGGTATTCGGAATCGTTCTGGCATTTCTTTGTCAAATGTTTGTGCTATGGGCAATGGCATCAAATCCCTTCTTTGCACTCACAGTCCGCATCCAGGATGAGCGCGGTCATAGTGTTGTCCATCGTGGCCCATATCAGCTTGTCCGCCATCCGGGCTATCTTGGTTCGATCCTGTTCAGTTTGTTGTGCCCATTGGTGCTGGGTTCAAAATGGGTTGCGTTGCCCGCCTTATTGTCTTGCATCCTGATCATCATCCGAACAGGACTGGAGGACACAACTCTTCATGCGGAATTGCCCGGGTATGGAGAATATGCGAGCAAGGTGCGCTGGCGTTTGTTTCCAGGCATCTGGTAAAGCAAAAGCATTCGTGAGCCGGAATAGCACAGAAGGTGCTGACTCACAGAAAGGTTAACAGCATGACTCGAATGACCACAACCATCGCTGAATCGATCACCAAAGCTGCCAGCAAACAGACGTATTGCACGATCCGCTTCCTTGTGGATCGCGAACGCGTCGAGGACGCCTATCGGGCGTACGGATACTTTCGGTGGGTGGACGTTAGTATGGACAAAATTCGTTTCCGTTTCCTTTATTTGACCCTTTGCTTGTCTCTCATTTTGACAGCTTGTGGAGCCTCACCAATTCAAAAGATTGACCTGCAACCCTGCCAGGTAAGTGACTTGGCCGCCCAGTGTGGGACATTGTCTGTATTCGAAGATCGGGCAACAAATTCTGGTCGCATGATCGATATCTTCGTAGCAGTGATCAAGGCGCGTGGAGAAAACCCGGCTCCCGATCCCATCTTTTGGCTGGCGGGCGGCCCAGGCGGGTCGGCCACAGAAGATGTGTCGTATGCAATGCGGATCTTGGGATCTGCCAACGAGCAGCGGGACATGGTCTTTATGGATCAGCGCGGTACCGGACTCTCGAACAAACTGGCCTGTGATGCAACCACTGATCCTTTACAGACGGCTGACGTATTACGCAGATGCCTGGCAAACATAGATAGCGATCCGAGTGCCTACACCACAGCCTGGGGCATGGATGATTTGGATGATGTGCGGGCGGCACTGGGATATGAACGCATCAACCTCTACGGCGGGTCGTATGGCGGCACTGCAGGACAGGTCTACATCCAACGTCATGGACAACATGTCCGCGCGGCAGCCTTTGACGGTGTATCGCTGTTGGATGTGCCAATGTTTGAACGGTACCCGATATCCAGTCAGAATGCACTCGATTTGCTGTTTGAACGTTGTGAGAAGGATGTAGCGTGCCAATCTGCATTCCCTAATCTGCGAATGGAATTTATCGAGGCACTAGCTCAACTGGAGCAATCACCCACCACCATGCCGATTAACGACCCTTCGACGGGGCAGCCTTATGTGTTGACCGCTGGAATATTCAGGACGGCGATTCACAACGCTCTCGGCTCCACCTCGACAGCCGTATTCGTGCCAGGCTTCATTCATCTTGTATACAAGAAAGATTGGAATGGGTTAGTCACCTTCCTGGCTCCATTTCTGAACGCTGATTCTGAGTCCCCTCAGTGGAGAATGATGTCGCTAACGATTCTTTGCTATGAAGATTGGGCAAAAATACGTTCGGATGAAACAATTGCCGCAAGCGTTGGGTCATATCTGACCTATGAGGATATCCGTGAACTCACGGTATTGGAGGATATCTGCGCCGTTATACCTCCGCCGAAAGAGGAAGCGCTCTATGGTCCAGTAAAGAATTCTCCTGTTCCGATATTACTGTTCAATGGGGAAGCAGACCCGCAAGATCCACCGGAGAATGCTGCGGATGCCAGGCAACATTATCCCAACAGCCTTAACCTGATCGTTCCGGGTCAGGCACATGGCTTTACGGATATTGTCTGTAGAGCCTCCATCGTGGCTAGTTTTATCGAGATTGGCTCTATTGAAGGACTTGATGTGGACTGTCTGCAAGAACAGTCTTTGCCTCCATTCACTGTGGACATCATCCTGTGAACCAAATGACCGGAGATATAAGATGAAAAGTCAAATCGCTCAAACCTTGAGGGGATCCATTGAATATATATGGCAAGGTAGTGGTCCTGTTGTGTTGGTCTGTCATGGTACATCGGAAAATTGCTATTCTGACAGTTCACTGACGCCGTTGTTGGATGCTGGATTCAGTCTGCTAACCGTCTCTCGACCGGGATATGGTCGTACGCCATCGGGTGTGGGACGCAGCAACACAGAAGCAGCGGATGCACTGGTTGTACTTCTGGATCAACTGGAAATCCCACAATGTTCGGTGATCGCAATTTCCGGTGGCGGACCGACAGGTGTGGCACTGGCAGCCAATTATCCGGAGCGGGTAAACAGCCTGGTGTTGATTGCGGCAAATACGTATACGGAAAACCGTCAGAACGATCCGGGCTATAAAAGCCAGAAAGCTTTCTATGGTCCCTGGCATGGTTTATTTTGGGGAATGCTGCGTCTGTTCAGCATTCTATCGCCTCGCAGTACCGCTTTGCAGACTCTGGCGATCTTTTCCACACATGACCCAAAGGATACGATAAGCAGGCTTTCACCGGGAGAAATTCGAACTCTATGTCATTTCTTTCATGGTCAATCTTCTCGGGAGGGAGCCTTGAATGATCTTACTCACGGAGTGACAAGGGAGTTGATGCGAAAAGTCCTTTCGCCAACCTTGATCATCCATAGCCGTGAAGATGCATCGATCCCATTTCAGCATGCTGAGTGGTCCTTGGAGCATATTCCCAATGCCCGGTTATGTGAAAGCGGATTCACGGGTCATTTCTACTGGATCGGTCCTGATTACACGAGAATCTGCGAGAGCATGATCGATTTCCTTCGAACGAATGTTGTAAATACAGGTGAAATACTCCGCTAGCAACCGCTGGTTTCCCAACCTTTTTTGTACCCTGGCTGTATGATACATAGAGATAAGCGCTTACAACAATGGAGCCAAAACTAGAAGATTTGCAAGCCATCCGCCGCTTAAAGCGCGGCGATATGGGTGGGCTGGAATGTTTAATAGCCCGGTATCAGGAAAAAGCCCTGCGAGTGGCTTTTCTGATCACACACAATGAGCTAATGGCCGAAGACGTGGTTCAAGA
>JBAVVF010000543.1:0-3374 GCA_049697155.1 Anaerolineales bacterium | reverse complement strand
ATATACACCACATCCAAACGATCTACTTTATCCCACAGGTAATCCAGCGCACGTGCAATCACTCCACGCGCGACCAGGGTCTTGCCAAGACCGACCTCATCGGCAATCAAAAAACGACGTGTAGCGTCTGGATCGGTATAGAGGCGACGAAAAACGTAATCAACGGTTCGACGCTGAAAATCTTTAAGTCCGCCGAGAATATGGTCTAAATCAGGCCGCGGAAGAGCTTGACTCATTGGGATAACCTCTGGCGCGCCTTCCAAATCGGCGTCCAAATTGTATAGAAGCCGGGTGGCAATAATTCGCGACCCTCAGCCGTGCGTTCTAGATCGGCAACTGTCCTGGCAATTTGATCGAGGCGGGTGGGATCATGCTGCAAAGCCTGCACAAGGGATTCAAAAAGCGGAGTTTCGACAGGACGATCATGAGATGAAATGCTTTTACCCTCATTCAAGTCACCAAGTAAAGGATCGTCAATGCCTTCCAAGTCGTTTTTGCCATCTGCCAGAATTAAGAGCATAAAGCGCAACACCTGATCACGATTGCGCAACATAGATCTGAGAAGATGATCCTGGCGATCAGCCGGAGCACCAATCAGCTGAACATGCAATACAAATTGTGAAGACATCGAATGTTCGCCGCTTCGCGCGGTTAAGTGAAAAGCAATAAATGCAGTTAGAGACTCGTTTGCTAAAGGACCGAAGGTTGCCGCCGGAGTGAGTTCCGGGTTGTACACACAAGCCGAGTTGGATGATAGGGTGAGCGGCCAACATGCAATCTCTACATCTGGTGCAACCGTAAACGTCCGTTCCGGGGATACCTCGAATATAAATGTTTGCCCATTGGATACAGGTTGTATTTTTCCCAGCCAATACACAGATGTTAATTCAATTTGAGCTTCACGCAGCATATGCTCAAGCTGCTGTTGGACAGGGTCCACTTGCACGGTTTCGGCCGCGGGATCGAAAGGCAGCCATAGATCAGAGAAATTCAACTGCCCTTTGTTGGCTCTCAAAAACACATCCACGCCACAGCGAGACTTTGATCCGATCAATTCGACTAAAAATTCTATGTTGCTACGGAATGCGGCATCCGTAGCGTTCGCCGAGCCAATCCAGACATGCGCATTCCAGCCATCATCTGCAACATAGAGTTTGGTGTGTAAACCCGAGGGTGCGGTCTCCGAGAGGAGATTTTCAGGGGCTTCATCATCAGGCTCATCGGCTTCCGCCATGGGGTTAAAGGCAAATAAATTCTTGAACCCCGAGAGGTCTTTACGATTCAGAACTGCCAAGCTATCCAGCCGCGACATCAGGACGTGATCGTCGCCTCGTTCTGTGAGTCGTTGCAAGCACTTAGGCGAAAGGAACGGCGAAACCACCAGCATGCGGTTGATCCGTTCATTGAATGGCCACTGGCGGGTATACCCCTTAAACCCCATCGGCCAAAAGGCATATTGATCAAAATCATCCGGTAAATCAAAGTCAACGCGTCGCAATTCGTATTGCGCCAAATCAATATTTTTCAGAACATGCTCTGGCACCGGAGTCTGGGCAAGATCAGGTAATACCTTGATAAAGTCACCAAGCGGGTGATGTACGGCATAAGCCCGCTGGCGATCGGCTACCTCGCCTTCCATGGTCAGGAGTGTATCCCACTAGCGATCGAAAGTGAGATTGCGACTGAGGCATAGCAGGCGATACAGCACCGGTTGATCTGGAGCCGTAAAACGCAGTACCCAGAGTTTGGGATGAAATACTCCACCCTTGTTGGGTGCCTGGACTTGAAATACCGAGTTCTCAAGATAACCAAACAGCAATTGGGTTTTGGCAGGGACGGCAATCGCGCCTACCTGACAAAAGATGTGCAACCGATCTGCATACCGCCGTAATGCCTCCAGCAATGCCAACGGATCAGCTGCCGGGCGGCCAGCAGCGTCTTCCCAGTCGAACTGCGCAAACGCCAGTGGCACGCTTAGCAGCGCCATCAGGTCGAGTGAATAGGTCGTACCGATGGCAAACGTGAGTTCATAACCTTCCGGCGGGCATAGGGCTTGCAATAGATGTTGGCGCTGAGTCGGTTCGAGCATAGTTTTCCTTAACGGGTATGCAAGCCGGCGTGGATATCCTGTAAATGACGTTGTGTGACACCCCAGCGAAAACTAAGCTGCTGGGTGCCCGCCTCGCCCTGCCATAGATCCAGGGCGCGCCGGTTTTCCAGGCGGGCTTGCCCTCGTTTTAGGAAACGTTCCCTGGCACGGATCAGATCGCGGGCAGGTTTCTCCTCCGCCAGGCGATGCAAACGCGTGGAGTCCAGGATCAGGTCCAGCCATTGCTCGACGAACACACGCGTGAAGCGCGGCACACGTGGATTGACCTGGAGCACAATATCCCAAAACCGTGGTTTATCCCAATCTGCCAGCTCTCTCAGGCGGGAAGACGCCAGGTCTATCCACTCCTTAAGCATCGTGCGATACCTCTCCACCCAGTCTGTGCGGGTGGTCGCCTCCGCGAGGAGCAGATTGTAGAGCAATGCTGCACCGTGCATGGATTCGGAAAAATTCCGCGCATGCATTAGTTTTTTACGGAGATGGGAAGGAAGTTGGTCGTCCATAACCTCCCAGGGAAAATCCGATTGTGGAGGTAGAGTCCACTGGCTGACCCAAAATGCCAGGAGCGAATCGGGGGCATGTGTTTGAATTCGTTCGCGCAGATATTCAGCTTCTAGGCGAGGCAGCGCAAAAGTAGCGCCATTCGGAAATTCTGCAGGAGTAGGCGGCAGACCCAGGTGCCAGTTTGTGGGCTTTCGCGAGTCAGTCGCTTCTTCATCGCGTTGATGGGCAAGTGCTGCAAGCTTTGTGTAATATCGAGTCAGGGAACGATGATATTGATCCTGAGACCCGGCGAACATACGGATACCCAACATGCCCAGACCCTGCCAATAAATATTGCTGGGCAAGCGCTGCAATTTATCTTGCGCTATGCGCCCGATGACCCCCTCGGTCTCGCCCGCAGCCAACAGGGCATTAATCAGAGCGGTTTCGTGACGGCGCACGCGGTCGGCAATTTTGGAAGAGTCAGTACGCCGCTCTTCGAGCTCCCGATAGATCCACGGAATAAAGAGAAAATAACGGGCGCGGGTTTGAATGGTACTGGTTCCGGGGAAGAACAGATCGGCCAGGGCGTCACGGATCGAACCAATTCCCAATTCATCTCGTGTTTCAGTCTCTCGGAAGAGCCTTACTACATCGAGCATTCTACGACGTTCGTGCTCAGAGTAATCCAGCCAGGTGAGAATTGATGTCATTGGTAATGCTATGTAAACAGGTTAATAACTTGTTTTTCCATTACGTTCAATTTCAAAGAGGGCACGGA
>JBAVVF010000542.1:0-1898 GCA_049697155.1 Anaerolineales bacterium | reverse complement strand
ACCCAGGCATCCGTATGGATGATGGCAAGCTGAACGTCTGTCGAATCTATGCGAACAGCATATCCGAATATCTCAGGCTGGCATGGAGCATGCTGACGGGCGCCCAGAAAAAGAATTGGAACGTGTTATGTGTGGAGGCCCGGGAGGAAGTCGAGATCCACTGCAGGGAGAGGTTACCCGTCCAGGGCGATGGCGACTTGATCGGTTACCTGCCTGTCACGGTCACGATCCGCCCGCAGGCCATCCGGATCGTGACGCCGAAGAATGCCGAGACCTGATTTTGAGCTTTCAGATTCTGAAAGCTGCTATTTACGCTGACGCTCCTGATATTCCGGGATGGTGATCATCGGCGGGCGTTCGCGTTCGGCCACCTCCTGCACGTCCAGGAAATAATTACCTTTGTTGTAGCGGATCAGCTTCATGGTCTTGTTGACATCTTCGATGATGGCCCGTTCGTAGCGCCGTTCCAGCTTGCGCAGCACGGCCTGGATGATGGCAAACGACATCTTGCCCAGCGCCTCCAGCTCCTGGTTGTGATGGACGCGCTCCAGCAGGTCCACCTGGGCGATGGCATTCAAGCCGTAGCGTTCGAAGATGTCGATGAGCAGGCCGATTTCCACGCCGTAACCTGAGAAGAAGGGAACCTTTTCGAGAGCTTCACGGCGACCGCCATACTCACCGGAGAGCGGCTGCACGATGCCGGAAAGCTCCGGGTAGAAAAGATTCAAGAGGGGCCGGGCCGTCAGTTCGGTCACGCGTCCCCCGCCGCCGGCCTGGACCTTGTCGCCGACTTTGAGCGGGCGCCGGTAAAAGCCCTTCACGAACTGAACTTCGCTATTCAGCAGCATGGGACCGAGAATTCCATACAAAAAGCGTGGGTGAATATTGACGATGTCCGTATCGATCCAGGCAATGATGTCACCTTTGGTGACCAGCAGACTCTTCCAGAGCGCCTCGCCCTTGCCGGGCCTGGCTCCCAGCTCGGGCAGCAGCCTCTGATGGACATGAACCGGGATGCCGAGCCGTTCCGCGATCTGACGGGTGTGGTCGGTCGAGTCGGAATCGATGAGCACGATCTCGTCGAGCAGCGGTACCCTGTCCATCAAGGCCTTCTTGATCGTACGGATCACGTTACCGACCGTTTCCTCCTCGTTGAGCGCCGGCAGGGCCAGGCTGATCGTCAGTCCCTGTCTTTCCTTGAGCCGCATGAGCTCCTGCAGGTTCGAAAATTCATCGGCATGGAAGGTTTTCTCGGCGAACCATTTGTCGGCCAGGATCGAGATGGCCTGGGCCCCGGCGGTTTCGTCAAGCATTGCTTCGGACATCGGACGGCGACTCTTGACCAGAATGACCGTGGCCGGAGATTCGCGCAGGAGCTTTTCCGCGACCGGCCCGATCATCAGCGTCCCGGCACTGGCGCTGGCCGTCGTGCCGAGCACCACCGTATCGTATTTGTTGGATTCGTCGAGGATGGCCGAGGCTGCATCGTCCGTGGTGATCGAACGGAGGGCCACCTCGGGCATCTGTTTCAGAATGTGCTTCAGACCCTTGAAAGGTGCATCTGTGGCTGCGCCTGTAATGTCAATATGCAGGACATCGAGCTGCTTCGAATGCAGGCTCATGCCGATCTGCAGGGCCAGCTCGGCATGCGGTCCGCCGCGGATGGTGACCAGGGTGCGATCCGGCGGCATCGACCGGACGCCGCGTACGATGACGATGTTGCAGATTGGGTTCATCAGCACCTGTGCAATCGGAGTGTCGCATATGGTCTGACCATTCTTCCATTCCATGATGAGGATGTCTGGTTTCTCGGTCGTGATCACCGCCTTCAAATCATCCCAGGGTGTTTGCGAAACGATCACAGTTGATTTGTAGTGGACGTTTGGACCGCCCAGCGA
>JBAVVF010000541.1:0-3692 GCA_049697155.1 Anaerolineales bacterium | reverse complement strand
CGTCCAGGTCAAAAATGGCAGCACGCATTTCTCGGATCACGAATTCATTCCTTTTGAAAAATCAGATCATCGAATGGAGATCATCAGCGGACCAGCGGCAGGCAATACATACTCGCGTTGATTGATGGAAATGGGCAGAGACGTTTCCGCACGCTCAGAAGTTTCGATGCTTACGCTCGTATGTGTAATGGTGAAGCGTAATCGTTGTCCGCGCACGGACAGGACGAGCCTGACCTGTTTCCAGTGCGCCGGCAGACGCGGCTCGACCGAGATGCCCTGCTCCGAAACCTGGATGCCACACAGGCCAAAGACCGCCGACATCCATGCGCCGCCGTTCCCGGCCGGGTGGGTGCCACCGATGTAAAGTGTTCCCACGTATTCCTTGCCTTCGCCGGCCAGGTCAATTGTAGCAGTTTTCATAAAGTACCTGTATGCCCACTCCACCCTGCCGATCTGAGCTGCAATGAGCGAATAGGAGCAGGCACTCAGGCTGGAACCATGTTCGGTGCGCGGCTCGTAATACTCCCAGTTTATGGATTTCGTTTCCAGCGAGTACTCTTCCCCGAAGAGATAGAGGGCCAGAATCACATCCGCCTGTTTGATGATCTGGGTCGTCGTCGCCAGGCCATTCCCGCCGCCGAGGTATTCATGGGGATGAAGTTTCCGCTCGAGCAGGGCCGGGAGGGACACATCCTCCAGGGTCAGATAGCCGTCGAACTGCGGGATCGTGCCTCCGGCGGCGTCTGCGTCGGGCCGGTAAAGCTTCCGAGCCATTTCAGAGACGAGATTCAAGTCGCGCCTGAAGTCGAGCCTGTCCAACAATTCAACATATGTTTCGGGAAAACTTTTCTGCAGGCAGGCCGCCACCCGCAAACAGACCTCGAAGGTATGCGCCGCCATCCGGTTGGTGAATGCATTGTTGTGGACCCGTTCGTGATATTCATCGGGGCCGGTCACGTCCAGGATCTCGTAACGTTGTCGCTCCGGATTGAAATAGGCACACGAAAGAAAGAAGCGCGCGCATTCAAAGACGACCTCCGCGCCGCCGTCGCGCCAGATGGAAACATCACCGGTGGAAGTAAAGTATTTCCAGAGCGCGTACACAACATCCGCACTGATATGGAACTGCTTATCGCGAAAATAGGTACGCATGGGGCGGTTGGTGAACACGTCGGTCACATTGAATAGAGTACAGGCATCCTCGCCCGTGTCCTGGCTCTCCCAGGCATAGAACGCACCCCGGTATCCATACTCCTTCGCCTTGCGGCGCGCACCATTCAGGGTGTGATGGCGATAGAGCAGCAGGCTGCGGGCCAGGGGCGGAAAGACATGTGTAAAGAACGGCAGCATGAAGATTTCCGTGTCCCAGAAAATGGCGCCTTTGTACATCTGGCCGGACATGCCGCGGGCCGGGATGGAGGCAGCCGAAGTATGGGCTGGTACGATTGCCAGCAGGTGATACATGCTGAAGCGCAGTGCCTGCTCGGCAGCCTCATCGCCTTCGATTTGAATATCACAATCCGCCCAGCGCGCCCGCCACAGATGGAGATGTTCCGTCAGCAGGGCATCGAAGCCAACTCTGGCAGCCTGCCGGCACAGGGCGCGGCTCGCCTCGAGCGGATCCTTCGATTCGAGCCCATCGCAGTGGGAAATAAATTTATAAAAGACAAAGCCGTTCTGGATATGGACGTTCGTCAGCCTGCGCAGCATCCGGAAGTCGTCTGCGCTCCGCTCTTCGCCGGCAGCCTGTCCGGCGTTCGCGAACCCGATCGCCTCCGACACCGCCACCCGGACGGCATTCTCATGCGTGTTGGCGCAGATCGAAATGACATCTTCCTTTTCCACCGGGCAAATGTTGCGCAAGTGCGGACCGTTGAGATCCCACACGTCCCCATCGATGCCTGTCTGGATATCCACGACACATTCCCGATCGGCAGTGACGAAATACTCCAGACAGATCATATGGCGGCGCGCCAGACTGGCAAAACGTCTGGCCTGGACCGTGATGCGTGTCCCATCGGCTGCTTCAAAGATGGTCGTCCGTTCGTGGAGCGCATTCTGCATGTCAAGACTCTGGGTATGTTCCACCACCCGGCTTCGCAGGGCATGCAGCGTCTCGCCTTGATACACGACCTGTACAAAGCAGCCGTTCGGCAGGTTGACAGGCTCGCGCCATTGATCCCCAACCTGATCGTACAGGCCGGACACAATGGTGGCGGTCTTTTGTTCCCTGTTGAACTCCTCCAGCGTGCCGCGGTAGCCAATATAGCCGTTGCCGGTCAACAGCTTGCTGCCGCGACGGTCAACATCCTTTGGCGTGAGCCGGTCGGTTTCGACGATTTTCCAGTCCATTCCCGGCCTTAACCTGTGGATAACCTTGCTTTGAAAGGCACGGAAACACCCTGCCGGTTGACTTCCATTTCACGGCCGCCGATTTTGATTTTGACCGCTCCCCCCTCCCGCACACGAATCACGGCTTCGGTTTGCGAGACTTCGACCCGCAGGATCGAGCCGCGATAACAGACCTGAAAACTATATCCTTGCCAGTGAGAAGGGATGGATGGGTTGAAGGAAAGCACGTCCCCATCCGAGCGCATCCCGCCAAAGCCGTAGACGATGTTCATCCAGGCCGCGGCGATGGACGTGGTGTGGATGCCTTCGCCGGTGTTGCGGTTGTAGTTGTCGAGGTCGATGCGCGTCGCAAAGCGGAAGAAGTCAAACGCCTCCCGGTGCCGCCCCAGCTCGGAGGCCAGGATCGAATGCACCGACGGCGAGAGCGACGATTCGTGGATGCAGCGCGGCTCGTAGTAATCGTAGTTCGCCCGTTTCTCCTCCAGCGAAAAGGATTGGTTGTACAAAAACATGAACATCAGCACATCCGGCTGCTTGATCATGTCGTTGCGATAGATGCGGTCGTAGGACCAGTGATGGTAAAGCGGAAAATCCTCCACGGGGATGGCATCGATGTCGATGTGCGGCAGGTTGAAGAAGCCTTCGTGCTGCTCGTACAGCCCGGTCGCGGCATCGTAAGGGATGAACATCTTCTCGGCCATATTTCGCCAGGTCTCCAGTTCGGCAGGTGAACATCCCAGTTTCGCCAGATCAAGCCCTTCCAATGTCTGCAAGGTAAATTCGAAGGTTCGTCTGGCCATGTAGTTTGTATAGGCATTATTATTCACCATCATCTGGAACTCGTCCGGGCCCATGACGGCGTAATAACCAAACTGTCCCTTGGCCGACCACTGTCCTCGGCTGGCCAGGAAGCGGCAGATCGCGATCAGCATCTGCGCGCCTTCCGCCTGCAGGAACGCCGTGTCGCCGGTCACGTTCACGTAGTGCCAGATCGCATATGCCACCGCGGTCGTCGGCTGGAACTGCAGGCTGGCATGCTGCCAAAGCGTGCAGCTCTCCGTGCCGTCGATGGTCGCGACCGGATAGCAGGCTCCCTCACAATCCAGGTCCTTTGCACGCGCGAGTGCCTGCGGCAGAGTCCGGTAACGGAAATCGATCAACGACTTCGCCGCGGCGGGATTGCTGAACAAATAAAAGGGCAGGCAATAGGTTTCCGTATCCCAGAAGGCATTCCCGTTGTAGGCCTCGCCGGTCAGTCCCTTGGCCCCAATGTTCGCGCCGTCGATGGCGCCGCGATAGGTCTGCTGCATCTGGAAGATGCAGAAGCGGATGCCCTGCTG
>JBAVVF010000540.1:0-6270 GCA_049697155.1 Anaerolineales bacterium | reverse complement strand
CCTGATCTGGCAGATCCGGCACAACTTCATCTCCCTGGAATTCCTCGCGAGCATTCACGCGCGCGACGTCGCAATTGGCCGCGCGGATAGCTATCTCATCGACCAATTTGTTTCTTCTGCAAATATCGCAGCGGTCCCATTGTGGATAGCAGGCTTGTATTTTTATTTTTTCAAGCCGGATGGCAAACGTTATCGCATGCTCGGCTGGATGTATGTCATCCCGTTCCTGATCTATCTCGTTACACGCGGGCGTGGTTATTACCTGGCGCCTGCCTATCCGATGCTGATCGCGGAGGGGGCGGTCTTCTGGGAGCGCTGGCCGGCTTCGCCTGCGCCAAACAAGACAATATCCATATTCAGACCCAGCTGGACTGCTCTTGGGATTGGGGCAGTGTTTGCCGGTGCACTGGCCTTGCCGATCGCGCCGATCAATTCCACATGGTGGAATGTTGTCAGCGAATTCCATGACACGTTCACCGAGCAGATCGGCTGGCCCGAAATGATCGAGACGGTGGCAGGTATCTACGATGATTTGCCTGAGGAGGAAAAAGCGCGGGCTGGGATCCTGGCAGCGGAAAATGACGAGGCCGCGGCCCTGAATCTGTACGGTCCGGAATACGGCTTGCCGAAGGCCATCAGCGGCTCGGATACCTTCTGGCTGCGCGGGTACGGCGATCCTCCGCCTGAGACGTTGATCATCGTGGGTTATTCACAGGAAGAAGTTTTCTCTGTATCGGCACAGTGTGAGCGGGCCGGGACCATTACAAATCAATACGGGATCGATAACGATCTTCGTCATCCGCCGGATATCTTTGTCTGCAGGGGCCTGCTCATCTCGTGGCCCGAGCTGTGGGACCTGGTGAAACGATACTCGTGAACTGCTCCATCGTCATCCGCGCCTATAACGAGGAAAAACATATCGGACGCCTGCTCGAGGGGATTCGCCGGCAGACGGTCCGGGATGTGGAGATTATCCTCGTCGATTCCGGCTCGAGCGACGGGACCGTCTCGGCCGCTGAGTCCTTCGGGGCGCGGATCGTGCACATCCCGTCAGCGGAATTCACGTTCGGGCGTTCGCTCAACCTGGGGCTGCGGGCCGCGACCCGGGAGCTGGTCGTCATTGCCAGCGCGCATATCTATCCCGTTTATCCCGACTGGCTGGAGTCCCTGCTGCGGCCCTTCGAAGATCAGAACATTGCCCTGACCTACGGCAAGCAGCGCGGGCCGGACTTCGCACATTTTTCGGAGCAGCAGATCTATCACCAGTGGTATCCGAATGTCAGCAAGGCCCGTCAGGCAACGGCCTTTTGCAACAATGCCAATGCGGCCATACGCAGGAGCCTGTGGGAAAAGAATCCGTACGATGAAACCTTGACCGGGCTGGAGGACCTGGCCTGGGCCAGGTGGGCCAGGGAGCAGAGCTATGACGTCGTTTATGTGGCGGAGGCAGAGATCATCCATGTCCACGAGGAGACGCCCCAGGGAGTATTCAACCGCTACCGCCGTGAGGCGATGGCTTTCAAGCAGATCTACCCTGAGGCACATTTCAGCCTGTACGATTTCGTCCGCCTGACAACGATGAATATCCTCAGCGACCTGTGGCACGCGGCCCGTGAAGGTGTAATGTGGAAAAACATCGCTTCCATCTTTCGATTTCGCTTTATGCAGTTTCACGGGACGCGCCTGGGCTACCGAGAGTCGGGTCTGCTCACCCCACAGCTGCGCGAGACGTTTTACTACGCCCGCGCCCGAACATCAAAAGAGGGGGACCAGCGGGATGTCGAGCCGATTCGATATAATCAATGAACGCATCTTTCGAAAATTATGCCACTCCATCCCTTCCTGATTGCCCTTTATGCGGAGAACATCGCAGAGTCGCGTACGCCGCCCATCAGTCTCCTCTAAAGCAATTATGGACCGAGCGGGTATGGCGGAGCGAGAAACAGGATCGCCAACCTGATGGCCTACTACCTCTCCGGGAAAGATGTGGACAGTCTCGCATATCCACCCATTACGCCGGTTAATTCCTTTCGGCTGGTTTTCAACGCGTATTTCGGAGGCGACTATACTCTTCTGGAGGATGTCGGCTATTTTTCAGAGCAAACCGTGGATGTGGATTATGAAATCATTCCCAATACCTGCGCTGGGGAATGATGGATGGATGTTGGCGGGAGCTTCTTGGCCGGCTCGGGGGAAGAGCCACATCCTTAAAAGGTTGAATTCGGTATAATCGTCCCTTGTGAAACTTGTTGCCCTCATCCCCATGCGTCATCACAGCCAGCGTGTGCCCGGCAAGAATTATCGTCTTCTGGCCGGAAAACCGCTCTTCCATCACATCATTGAGACCCTGCTGGCCGTTCCTGAAATTGCCAGAGTGGTTGTCGATACTGATTCCGATCCGGTGATGGATGGCCTGCGCCAGCATTTTCCGCAGGTGGAGATCATCAACCGTCCCGCTCATCTGCGTGCGGATGATGTGCCGATGAACGACATCCTGATCCATGACACCGGCCGGGTGCAGGCAGATTTTTACCTGCAGACCCACAGCACGAATCCCCTGCTCAAGCCGGAAACGGTTTCGCGTGCGATCGAACGTTTCCTGGCCGATTATCCCGCTCACGACTCGCTTTTCTCCGTCACCCGTTTGCAGACCCGGCTCTATGACCGGGATGGACGCGCCATCAATCACGACCCGGCCGTCCTGATCCAGACCCAGGACCTGCCACCCATCTATGAAGAGAACTCGTGCCTTTACATTTTTACGCGTGCCAACCTGCTCAAGCGGCATCACCGCATCGGTGACAGGCCGCTGATGTTTGAAATAGCCGCCGACGAAGCCTGGGATATCGACGAAGACCTGGATTTTGCAATCTGTGATTTCCTGCTGTCCGGTGT
This sequence comes from Anaerolineales bacterium, assembly GCA_049697155.1. GTDB lineage: Bacteria > Chloroflexota > Anaerolineae > Anaerolineales > Villigracilaceae > Defluviilinea. The sequence continues at coordinate 3,375 of JBAVVF010000540.1, read as the reverse complement.
GAAAAGGAATCGATCTTGAAAAAAGATGTACGGCTTTTCCCCTGGTACACCATCCTTTTTGCCGCGTATCCGGCGCTGGCTCTGCTGGCGCGCAATATCGGTGAAGTGGAGTACAGTGTGGCCTATCGGGCCATCCTTCTGAGCATTTTTGTTTCAGCTTTCTCCGTGTTTACCTTGTACCTTATGTTCCGCGACTGGAACAAGGCCGGCATTCTGACGGTGGTATGGCTTGGCGCTTTCTTCTTTTATGGGCATGTATTCCGGTACATCAAAGGACTGGAGATTAGCGGTGTCGTGATCGGCCGGCATACCTATTTCATGGTTCTCTGGGCGCTGGTCTTCCTGGCAGTGGCCTGGTTCACGCTGCGGGGTGCGCACCGAAATGTCCTCGTTCCGGTTTTGAGCACGATGAGCGTCGTACTTGTCCTGTTCCCCTTGTATCAACTGCTTTCCTATCAATTCAGTGTGTGGAGAAGGGTTCAGATCCCTCCTCCTGAAATTTCCGTCCCGGCGCGGACGGCTGAAGCCTTGCCAGACATCTATTTCATTATTCTGGATATGTACGGCCGGCATGATGTGCTTGCCAGCGAATTTGACTATGATGACGGCCCTTTTCTGCGGCAGCTGGAAGATATGGGCTTTTATGTGGCTTCCTGCAGCCAGAGCAACTATCCCAGCACGGCCTATTCGCTGGCTGCAACTCTAAATACAAACTATCTGACGGATCTCAGTGATCTCTTCACGCCGGAAAATACCGATACCACCCTGATGTGGCACCTGATTCAGGACAGTGCCGTTGAAAATATCCTGAGAGAAGAGGGTTACAGGATTGTTGCCTTTGAGACAGGCTACGAGTTGACGGAATGGGAAGATGCAGACAACTATTACAGACTGCAATCCGGCAAGATCAATAGTTTTGAAGATCTGTTGCTGCGGAACTCCTTTCTATCCGTTTTTTCCGAGAAGGATTATTTCGATCAATTCTTCCTTGGGTCAGATCGGAGAAAGCATGCCCTGTCACTCTATACCCTGGAAAAGCTGGAGGAGGTTCCGGATCTGCCTGGCCCCAAACTGGTATTCGTTCATCTGACAATTCCCCACCCGCCGTTTGTGGTGGGGCCAAACGGTGAGCTGAACGTGGTCGCCCCGCACTATGAAGGCAATGAAAGTTACTACGTGAAGGATGAATACAAAATCGGCTATCAAAACCAGGTGGCTTTCTTAAATGCGCGTTTGCCAGGTGTCCTCAAGGGTATTCTCGCAAATTCCGCGCAGCCTCCCATCATTATCCTCCAGGGCGACCACGGGCCACGCTTCGTGGAATGGGATGAACAGCTGGATATCCTGAGTGCTTATTATTTTCCGGAGCCGCAGCCTGAGCTCCATTCATTCATTACACCCGTCAATAATTTCCGGATTGTCCTGAACGCGTATTTTGGAACATCCCTGCCCATGCTTCCGGACCGGAGCTTTTACACCGGTTTTGAAAGACCTTATAAATTTGTCGAGATCCCCAATGATTGCACCGCTGCAGGTGAATAGAATGAAAATCCTCAAGGTCATCAATCGATGTGAAAACTTTTAGTACTGTGAAAAAAATTCTAAAAAAGGGTTTTGCGGTTCCCTGGTACCCCATCGCCATCAGTGCATATCCTGTTTTGACGCTGCTGGCTGCCAACGTGGGACAGGTGAGACCGGATGCAGCGGTCCGCCCGGTGCTGATATCGATTCTATTTGGGGGATCGTTATTTTTGATTGCCTGGCTTTTCCTTCGCCATGCCCATAAAGCTGCATTTCTCGCCGCGCTCTGGCTGGCCCTGTTTTTTTCATATGGACATATTTATATCTCCATCGCCGAGAAATATCCGGACTCGAACTACACGGTCTGGCTGGCGGTCGGATGGATCGTCTTCTTCATCCTGACCCTCCTCTGGGCGACCCGCCCAAAGCTGACCTTTGCCTCGGCGGCCGCGCCGCTGGATATGGTCGCGCTCGCGCTGCTGATCATGCCCATCTGGCAGATCCTGTCCGAGGTCCAGCCGCGCACCGTTCACGCGCTGGCCTTGACGAAGGCCCCGATCCAGGCTGATCTTGTCCATCCCGATCACCCGCCTGACGTCTACCTGTTCGTCCTGGATTCTTATACACGTGCCGATCTTCTCAGGCAGGCCTATGGGTTTGACAACAACGAGTTCCTGCGTGGACTGGAGGCGCGCGGCTTTTTTGTTGCCGAGTGCAGCCAGAGCAACTATTTACGGACTGAGATTTCGCTGGGCTCCTCGCTGAACATGCAGTACCTGCAGGAATTAAGCGAGAAGTTCTCGCCTGACAGCACCTCCCGCCGTCTCCTGTGGGATGCGCTCAAACATAACGCTGTGCGCTATAACTTCGAGAGCCTGGGTTATGAAACCGTGACTTTCGAGACGGGGTTCGAATGGCTGAACCTGTCTGACGCGAATCACTACCTGAGTCCTCCGCCCATTTCCTCGGGCATGACCGAATTCGAGGGCCTGCTGCTGCGGACCACTCTGGCCCGCTATGCCGAGGACTGGGGCTGGGTCGACCCCGACCAGCTGCTGGGCGTCGTTTTTCGCGATCGCTTCAATTATGTGTTCAACAGCATAGATGATATTGCCGGAAACCCGCGCCCAACCTTCTCCTACATTCATCTCATCTCACCGCATCCGCCGTTTGTCTTTGACGCGAATGGTGGACCCACCGATCCGGCCGATTTCTGGAATGCACAGCGCCTGTATCCGGGCGACCTGTACCAAAAGGGATACGTAAATCAGGTCCAGTTCCTCAATAAAAAGATGCTGCAGGCGGTGGACACGATTCTGGCTGAGTCGCAGGTGCCGCCGATCATCATCATTCAGGGCGACCACGGTCCCTGGCTGCAGCCCAGGGAGAAGCGGATGTGGATTCTGGCAGCCTTGTATTTTCCGGGTCATAAGGACAAGCTTTATTCAGACATCACGCCGGTCAATTTTTTCCGGCTGGTCTTCAACATATACTTCGGCGGGAAATATGATATGCTCCAGGACGTCAGTTATTTTTCGCCTGTGCCAAAATTGTATGAATTTTCCGAAGTGCCAAATTCGTGCGGGAAGTGAACTGGTCAATAGCGGGTCTGTGACGCGCTGAATGTATAGATAGAAACCTTCCTTTATGAAACCTATTGCAGATATTCCGAAGTCAACGCTTCTTTATACTCTTCTGGTGTTTATTTTTGCAGCTTATGCCGTGGTGCGGGTAATTAATCTTTCACAAGCTGTTCAAAAAGTAAAGGCCACGGCGGACACGAAGTCCTATGCCCGCATTTCGAATGAGTCCATCTTCGGAAGTGGATTCCTGGCGGATTCCCGTCCGTTCGTC
>JBAVVF010000539.1:0-3810 GCA_049697155.1 Anaerolineales bacterium | reverse complement strand
GCGCCAGGTCAAGCCCCCTATGCCCAGACCACATCAACTCTCATGCCGTATCAGGGAACATTGTCAGACGCCGGTGGAAATCCGGTCACTGGCAACATTGACATGATCTTTCGGTTTTATAACCTGAGTACAGGTGGCGCGGCACTATGGCAGGAGAGTCATAGCGGAGCGAATGCTGTGCCGGTGGAAAACGGCCTGTTTCAGGTGATGTTAGGCAGCCTCACACCTATCCCGCAGAGCCTGATGACGGATAGCAGCAATCTGTGGCTGGGAATCACGGTTGGCACCGATGATGAGATGGCGCCGCGCGAACAACTGGGGAGTGTGCCCTTTGCTGTGCAGGCACATACTGTGCCGGACGGGAGTATTACAAGCGCCAAGATCAGCGATGGCGCTGTGACCGGCGACAAGTTATCCCTGCCATACTGGGATATAAGAGATAATTCCGCGACCTATTGGTTGACCACAGCAACAGGCCAGTACGTGGAAGTACCGAATATGGGTTTCTCTTTTACCCCCGCTCGGAATGGCGTTGTCTTATTAAACCTGACCACGGCCCTTATGCATTCAGCAGTAAACGCAAATCTGAATTGCGCAATAGCCGTTAATGGCTCTGTAATTACTGTGGGGACCATCTACACGACAAGTCAGGAACAGGAAAGCTGTGCAACAAACATGGCTTATCCTGTTACAGCTGGAACCCCATATCATTTTGCTTTACAGGTTTATTCCAACACGGCAGGAACATTAAGCGTGCATCTGAAAGGCTTTACCGACATGGCTGCTTTTTATGCAGCATCTGCGCCTTGAAAATATAGCTCGCCAGCATAGATTGTAAAAGCTCTGGAATCCTTTGAGGGTGAAACCGGCTGGATCAGGGCGATCATCATGGGACGCTGAGAGCCCATCTGAGATAGAAAACATAACAGGAATGCCTTTGAATAGTTGCTTGTGTGAGCACTCGGGATAGTAAGGAGACTCATCGTGAAAAAACCAAAGAGATTCTTTGCGAATTTGGGCTGCGTTATCCTGCTTTCCTTAATTTTGATATTAAGTCAGTTGGATCATCACAGCGTTCTTATCGCTCGAGCACAAGACTTGAGTACAGAAACGCCTGTGTCAGATGAAGAACAAGCAGACCCAAATATTGAGTATTACAAGTACATTGATAAAAGATATGGCTTCAGCCTTTTACTGCCGACTGATTGGTTTATAAATCCGGCTACGGAAGACAAAACCCAAGCAGGTACATTAACTACCATTAGCAGCATATATCTAGACAGTAATCCTCAGGAGCAATCAACGAATGCCACAGGTGTCAAAATTGATATCGGGGTCATCTTATATAAAAAGCCATCCAACAAATCACTGGCTGACTGGGTCACGCCCAATCTGGAAACTCAGACCACAGTTCAAGTCAATCAGGAAGCAATAATGGTAAATGGGATGGAAGCAATAAAACAGACCTATTACGAGGAGTCTGGGCACTCAAAATCTATTGTCTTTATTCCAGACGGTAGCAATGTCTTTTTCTTTGCCATTATCCCTGTTGGGAATATCACAGCCCTCCATTCTGAATATCGAACAGCAGAAGCAATCCTTCAGTCTTTTTCTATTGACCTAAGGGTTTCAAATCTAGAGCCTTTGCAACCTAGAGAATCTTTATATGGAAGCGAATCCCGTCCAAGCGATATGATGAGCGTGCAAGCGCCACTTGGTTACAGGCTTCCTTTCTCTTCATATTGGTATATCACAGCGGGCCCCGGTTGCTATTACACTCACCAGGGTATTCACCTCGAATCCATTGATTTTGGAGTAACAGTGAATACACGGATTTTAGCTGTACAGACTGGCACGATTGTTTACGCGGCTTATGATGCTTCCTACGGAAACCGTATAAAAATTTTACATTCTGATGGGAATGAAAGTTGGTATGGACACTTATCATCCTTTGGTAAAACATCGGGCACTGTCTCAGCTGGTCAATTTATTGGATTATCCGGAAATACTGGCAATGTATCAGGGCCCCATCTTCATTTAGAAGTGGTTAATTCACAACAATCTGTTTGGATTCGAGATGTCCCTGGGATTTCTTGGTACTCAGGCTCAGCTGCCAATCCATGTTACGGGAACGAAGTGGATTTTGATGGTATTGCATATGGAACTCCTGAAACGTCTTCTGATACTATCCCCCCTCAAATAACCTTCAATGTTCCCACCCAGGCTCGCTGGTATAACACTGACCAGACTTTATCGTGGACAGTGTCAGATTCAGGAGGTTCTGGGGTGGATTATTTCAAATGGGAGTGGGGTGATAGTACACCAGACAATCCGGTTGATGGAACAACCGGTTCAACCACCCTGGGCGTGCCAGGACAGGGCCAACATACGCTGTATGTACAGGCCTGGGATCAGGCAGGCAACGATTCTTCCGTTCAAAGTCGTGGATGGTACGGCTTTGATACTGTTGCGCCCACAGTTCCAACTACTGTAAGCCCAGGCTGTAGCGCCATCCACGATATCTGGCAAAACACCTGCAGCGATCCCAATTTCAGCTGGAGCGGAGCCAGCGATGCAACCAGCGGCTTGGCCGGATATGAATACTATTGGGGCATGGATCCTGCTGCAACGACCGGTACCTGGACGACCAGTGCAGCCTTCGATCCCGGCGCAGTTTCTGACGGCTCGTATTATCTGCGCCTGCGTGCAAAAGACAATGCCGGAAACTGGAGTAATTGGGCGACTCTCTTCACATTGCGGTACGATGGGACCTCTCCAAATGGACTCTTTACTGTTAATGACAACGACACAGTGAGCCGAACCACCCAGGTCTATATTAGGAACAGTGTGAGCGATGCCCTTAGCGGTATCTCCGGCATGCGCATCCGAAACGCGGGCGCGAACTGGGGAGACTGGCAGACATTCAATGAAAGCGTCCCGCATTTGCTCCCTGCAATAACGGGTCAGAACTATAGTGTGGAGATGGAATACAGGGATGGAGCGGGAAATATTTCGCCAACCTGTAGTCAGAGCATTATGCTGGATATTTACCCGGCCCCGCCCTCATCTGCCAGCTATCGACTGCTGAGAAGTACCTTGGGAGCCTCGCCCTGGGATCGTCAAACACCCAGCTATCGGCTGCGGGGAACATTGGCGCCGCAGGCGATACCAGGACAAATGCTCAGTACAAATTACCAGGTTTCCTCCGGTTACTGGACCGAAATTTCAGCCTCACAAGACATAACACCTCCAACTATAGTTTCCATTGCTCAGGCCAATAGCAATCCGACAGGGGCTTCCAGTGTAGACTTCACGATCACCTTCTCTGAACACGTCACTGGTGTGGATATGGGTGCACCGTTCAGTGACTTTGACCTGATAAGTACAGGTGTGACAGATGCCTCGATCGCCGGCATCAGTGTCTCCGGTTCAATCTACACGGTCACGGTCGACACAGGCACAGGCAGCGGCACAATCCAGCTGGATGTGCCTGCTACCGCAAGTATCCTCGATTTGGCAAACAACCAGCTTGGGGAGCTGCCATTCAGCAGCCAACCCTACATCGTCGATAGAACCGCGCCCATGGTCCTCTCTGTTGCCCGCGGCGGTGGAGATCCGACCAGTGCCAGCAGTGTGGACTTTGTTGTCACTTTCTCCGAACTTGTTTCGGGTGTAGATGCTGGTGACTTTGTTCTCGCGGCTTCGAACCTCACAGGTGCGGCGATCACAAATGTGGTCGGTTCCGGCTCAACGTATACCGTGACCGTCGATCCGGGCAGCTCCACTGCTGGGAATGGCACGATCCAGCTC
>JBAVVF010000538.1:0-3662 GCA_049697155.1 Anaerolineales bacterium | reverse complement strand
CGGATGTTTTGCAGGACACGCGCGGCCACCAGCGGATGCAGTGTCACTTCCTTTTGAGCGGCACGCTGCAGAGCCTCCACCAGCTTTTCCATTTTCATGTCTTTCAAGATGTAGGAAATTGCGCCTGCCTTGAGAGCCGGGAAGATATGTACATCTTCGTGATAGGAAGTCAGGACCACCACCTGGGTACGCGGGCTGATCTGTTTGATGCGCCGTGTCGTTTCGACGCCATCCATCCCGGGCATGATCAGATCGAGCAAAACGATGTCCGGAATATGCTCGGAAACCAGCTTGAGGGCCTCCTCGCCGGAAGCTGCCTCCCCGACCACATTAAACTGGGTCAGCGTTTCGAGATACGAACGGATCCCGTTGCGCACTACTTCATGATCGTCGACGATCAGAATACTGACGCGATTGTTCGTTGAATTATTTGGCATCACCGCCTCCTTCTTAACCTTTTGCCGGCACCTGGACGATTAGCCGGGTGCCTTGTCCGGGCGCGCTTTGGATCTGGACCGTGCCGCGGATACTGCTGACGCGTTCACGGATCGAGCGCAGGCCCATGCCATGTTTTGTATTGACATCGAATCCGCATCCGTCATCGGAGATGGAAAGCTGGACCGAGTCGCCATTGTATGCCAGGGATAAATCCACGTGGTGGGCCTGGCTGTGCCGCGCCACATTGGCCAGGGCTTCCTGGGTCACGCGATAAAGGGCCTGCTCCACTTCCAGGGGCAAACGCCGCTCGCTGCGTGTGATCAGACGGATCGTGATGTCGTTGCGGTTCTCCCATTCGAAGATGTGTTCCCGCAGGATGGGCACGAGTCCCTTTTCCTGGAGCGCGATGGGATAGATCTCCTGGACGAGGAAGGTCAGCTCCTGGATCACATCGGTCACCAGGTTTTCCGCCTCGCTGAGATGCAGCGTGGCCGAGTTCCCATGTCCGTTCAGGATGCCGCGGGCTGTGCCAAGCTGGGCCAGGGCCGCGAATGCCTTTTGTTTGGCGCTGTCATGCAGGTCACGGGCCAGGCGATTGCGCTCCTCCATCACGGCCAGGTCCTTGGTCTGCTCGAAGAGTTCCATATTCGCGATCGAGATGGAGGCGCGATGGGTCAGGGCCGAAAACAGGCGCATCGTATCGTCGCCCATCAGGTTGGGCCGGGTAAAGCCAACGTTGAAGACAGCCACCACCTTATGGTCAACGACGATTGGCAAATTGACAAACGAGCGGATGCCTTCCGAAATAATGGCGGCGCGCACATCCGGGCGGAAATCGTTGAGTTCGATCTGCCGGACGACGGCAGGCTTGCCGGTTGCCAGCACTTCGCCCACGATCCCTTCGCCTTTGGCGAACTCCATCACCTTGAGTGTTTCGGGCGAGAAGCCGTGGCTGACGCGCGGCACCACCTTCGTTTGTTTTTCATCCCAGGCGAAGACCATGCTGCGGTCTGCATTGAGCATATCGACGGCGACATCCACGAGTGTTTGAAATACCTGGTTGAGACTGACGTTGCGCAGGATGCGTTCATCGGCCTCGTAGAGGGCCTGGATTTCCTGATTGCGTTTTTCGAGCGCGCCGGTACGCTCCCGTACCAGGCGTTCCAGCTCGCGGTTGCGGTCCTGAATGGCCCGGGTGCGCAGGCGGAAGCCGCCTGCCACCAGGGCAGCCGCGCTCACCACCAGCAGGGCCCGGAACCAGAGCGTCTGCCAGAAGGGCGGCACGACGGTGACATTAATCTGAACCGCATTCTCATTCCAGACCCCATCGCTGTTCGAGGCCTTCAAAAGCAGGGTGTACTGGCCGCCCGGCAGATTGGTGTAGCGTCCATCCCGTTTGGTGCCGATCAGATGCCAGTCTGAGTCGAAGCCCGCGAGTTTGTAGGCATATTGATTTTTGTCGGGCTGGTTGTAGCTCAGGGCGGTAAATTCGAACTCAAATGAATTCTGCGGCCAGCGCAGGCTGACATTCTGGGCCATCTCCACGCTGGAGTTGATCACGATGGGCTTGTCACCCTGGGTCAGCGAAGTGAGCGTAATCTGCGGCAGGTACGGACTGTCATCGATGCTGGAGGGGTGGAAGATGGTCAGCCCGTTGATGCCGCCAAAGTACAGCTCACCGGTTCGGCCTTTTGCATAGGCACCGGAATTGAATTCATTGCTTTGCAGGCCATCGCCTGCATCAAAATTTCGAAAGCTGGCCGTCTGCGGCTCGAAGCGTGAAATCCCAAAGTTGGTGCTCAGCCAGAGAGAACCGCGTGAATCCTCCAGGATCCCATAGACCACGCCGTTCGGCAGGCCGTCTTTCTCGAGATAGTAGGTGAACGTTTCGGTTTCGGGATGGTAAAGATTGAGCCCTCCGCCGCCCGTACCGACCCAGATCCGCCCACTGCTATCCTCATAGATGGAAAGGATCGCGTCGTTGCTCAGGGATTGTTTGTTCTTCGGGTCGAAGCGGTAGCGGGTAAACTGGCCGGTTTCCGGGTTGAACTTGTTCACTCCGCTGTCAAACGTACCGACCCACAAATTTCCCCGGCTGTCTTCCAGGATGGAATTGACCATTGTACCGCTCAGGCTGTTGATGTCGGTTGTCTTGGGTTGGTAATGGACGAAGCTTTCCGTGGCGCGATCGAAGCGATCCAGTCCGGCAGCTGTGCCCACCCAGACGTTGTTCCGGCTATCCACGTAGACTTCATAGACGCGATTGGCGCTGAGACTGTCCGGATTGTCCGCATCCTGCCTGTAATGTTTGAACGAAAATGACTTGCGATCGAAGCGATCCAGTCCGTTGTCAGTACCCAGCCACAACATGCCGTCCTGGTCCTCGGAAATCGAGAGAACCTCATTGGAACTGAGGCTGTTCGGCTTGTCAGGATTATGCTGGTAACGAACCACCTGATTGGTGGACCGGGTAAAACGGTTCAATCCCTCGCTGAATGTGCCGATCCAGACGTAACCTTCTGAGTCCTCGTAAATGGAGAAGATAAAGTTTTCACTCAACGAATTCTGACTTTTGGGATCGCTGCGGTAGTAGGCAAAATTGTCCCGCTGCCGGTCGTACTTGTTGACGCCGCCGCCGTATGTTCCAAACCATAACACGCCGCCGCGATCTTCATGGATTGACAGCACAGAGTCATTGCTCAGGCTATTGGAAAAAGTTGGATCATTGTGATAGTGAATGAAGCGCTTGCCGGCTACACTCAAACGGTCCAGCCCCATGGTTGTGGCAACCCATAAATTGCCTGTACTATCGACGTGTAAATCGGTCACCATGTTTGCAGCGATGCTCTGCTCATCGTTTTCCGCATGTGTGAACCGCACAAAGCTGCCGGACTCCGGCTGGAATTTGTTCAAGCCGTCCCAGGTACCCACCCAGAGGGTCGATTTGCTGTCCTCGATGATGGTGGTGACGTGGTTGTTGCTGAGCGAACTGGCATTGTTTGGGTCATTTGGATAGGCCGTGAAGCGGTTGTTCGAGGGGTCGAACAGGTTCAGACCGCCCGCGGCCGTCCCGACCCAGAAGCGTCCGCGGCTGTCCTCGTAAAGGGCCGTGATGTTGCTTCCACTGATCCCTTCCTGTTCGGATGGACTGTAGACATAATGCCTGAATTTGCCGGTTGTGGGATCGAACAGGTCCAGCCCGCTTGTTGTACCCACCCAGAGTT
>JBAVVF010000537.1:0-4189 GCA_049697155.1 Anaerolineales bacterium | reverse complement strand
GCTGGTTCAATAGTTGTTCCTGTGTGCCACGCTCCACAATCCGGCCCCGATCCATTACCAGGATCTCGTCCACACCCTCAAGGCCAACCAGCCGGTGCGTGATCAGCAGGCAGGTTTTGGCGCGCATGATTTCAAACAGCGTTTCCAGCACCTGCCTTTCTGTCTGCGGATCGAGGTTGGCAGTGGGCTCATCCAGGATCAGGATCGGCGCGTCCTTCAACAAGGCCCGTGCAATCGCCAGCCGCTGACGTTCGCCGCCCGAAAGCCTCAACCCCTGTTCGCCGATCAGCGTGTCATAGCCTTTGGAGAGATTAACGACAAAGTCATGGATTTGGGCCGCGCCCGCGGCCGCTTCGATCTCCGCCTGGCTGGCACCCCGCCGCGCCAGACGCAGATTTTCGCGGAGGGTCGTGTTGAATAAGTAGCTGTTCTGCGAAACGAGGGCGATCTGTCTCCGCACCTCATCCTGATCCAGCGCCTTGAGGGACGCGCCGCCCAATGTAATGTCCCCGGCTGCATAATCCCAGAATCGAAGCAGCAGGTTCGCAAGCGTACTCTTCCCCGCGCCGCTGGGACCCACGATGGCGATCGACTTCCCCTTCGGGATTGTGAAGTTAATGTCCTGTAATGTCGGAACGTTTTGAGAAGGATAAGCAAAGGAGAGACCGGTGAAGCGTAAATCTCCTGGCGAACTGCTCTCTGATCTCTCTTCTCTATTCTCTTTTACCGCCGGCTCTGCATCCACAACTTCGAACAATCGTTTTGCCGCTTCCCGGGATGTATTCCACATCTGGGCCGCGAGCGGCAGGGGAGTGACCGCTTCGAAGGATGCCAGGGTCATGAGCGCGAACGTCCCAAGCATGACGCCCCTGATATTCCCGGCCGTCACCTGCGGGATGACGAGGAGCAGCACCAACCATAATCCAAGGTTGGTCAGCAGCGTGCCAAGTGCGGAGTGGAGTCCGCTGATGCGTGCTATCTGCTTCTGAGTGGAGGCGTATCGTTTGCCCATGGATGCAATCTGCTCCAGGCGGTCTTTGCCGCGACCGAAGGCCAGCAAATCGGCCAGACCCTGGATGCCGTCCACCAGCTGGGACTGGATGTCGGCGCGCTGGGTGATCAGTCGCCGGCCGGGCCCGCGGCTGGCCGTCTGGGTCAGGAGGGGGAGAATCAAACCCAAAGTGAGAAAGAAGCAAATCAGCAAAAGAGCAACTGGCGGGTAGAAGGCAGCGAAGAAAAACGATACCCCGAGTCCGATCAGGATGGCCGTCAAGGATGGGGAGATCACGCGGACGTAAAAGTTTTCCAGCGTTTCGACGTCGCCGATCACACGCGCCAGCAGGTCGCCACTCTTGTATTCCATCAAACGCGCCGGTGCAAGCGGCTCCAGCTTTTCATAGAACCAGACCCGCAGACGGGCCAGCAAACGAAATGTAACGTTGTGCGAGACCAGCCTTTCGAGATACCGGAAGACGCCGCGGCTGATGCCAAAGAAGCGCACACCGACGACGGATACGCCAAGGTCGGCAATGGAGGGATGCAGTGCGGCAGTCGAGATCAGCCAGGCCGACGTGCCGATCAGGGCGACGCTCGAGCCGATGGTGAGGGTGCTGAGAAGAACAGCCAGGGCAACGAGGCCCCAGGAACCATTGAGGAAAGATAGGAGGCGGAAGAAGATGGACAATTGACGATTGACGATTTGCGATTGGGGATTGGGGATTGGGGATTGGGAAATTGGGAATTGGGAATTGGTGTTACGCGATTCGCGATCAGCGATGTCCATCTTTCCACTTCTTGCCTCTTTCTTTCCTCCTGCTTGACTCGAAACTTCATACGCCTTCACCATCCGGGCATATGCCCCGTTCTGAGCAACCAGCTCGCGATGTGTGCCTGACTCGACGATGCGACCTTCCTCCAGCACGATGATCTGATCTGCTCGAAAAACTGTGTTCAGGCGATGGGCGATGGTGATGGCCGTGCGTCCCTGCATGAGGCGGCGGGTGGATTCTTCGAGCAGGGATTCAGTCTCGGGGTCCAGGCTTGAGGTGGGTTCGTCCAGGACGAGGATTGGCGCATCCTTCAGGAAAGCCCGCGCCAGGGCCAGACGCTGGGCCTGGCCGCTGCTGAGACGCGCCCCGCTTTCGCCGATGACCGTTTCATATTTATCGGGAAGGGTTTCGATGAACTCATGCAAATGCGCGGCTTTGGCCGCCTCGATCATTTCCTCGGTCGTGGCATACGGCTTGCCAAGGCGGATATTGGCGGAGAGGGTGTCGTGGAAGAGATAGGGTCTTTGGGGAACCCAGGATATGGAGGAAGTAAAAAGTGAAAAGGGAAAAGTTGAGGCGGGTGTGGGGGCGATGATTGGTCCCGATGTGGGTTCGACAAACCCAAGCAGAAGGCTGGCAAGTGTGCTTTTCCCCGCGCCGCTCGCGCCGACGAGGGCGATGTGTTGTCCCATTGGAATAACCAGGTTCACGTTTTCCAGTGCTGGCGTTGTCTCACCGGGGTAGGTGTAGCTAACTTTTTCAAATTCAATGGAAGTCACTTCTTCGACAGACTGTCTACTGCTTACTGAATACTGATTACTGTTAACAGGGATATCCAAAATCTCAAATATCCTCTTTGCGGCAGTCGTCCCGGCCATCCCGGCGTGGAAGCGGGCACCAAGCATCCTCAGCGGCAGGTAAAACTCCGGGGCCAGGACGAGGATGAAGAATGCCTGCAGGAATTCTATCCGGGCGTAGAGCAGACGAAAGCCAATTTCAACGGCGATCACGGCGGTGCTGAGGGTTGCCAGCAATTCCAGCGCCAGCGCCGAAAGGAAGGTGATCCGCAGGACGCTCAGGGTGGTGTCGCGGAACTGGTCGCTGACCTTTGCAATGTTCTTTGCATGCGCCTTGGATTGACCGAAGAGCTTGAGCGTGGTCAGCCCCTGCAGGCTGTCGAGGAAGTGCGCGGACAAGCGCGAGAGGGTCTGGTACTGTCGTTTCGTGACGATCTCCGCGCCCTTGCCGATCATGATCATGAAGAAGGGGATCAGCGGCGCGGTGACCAGCATGACGATGCCGGAAAGCAGATCGAGAGGGAAAACCACAATCAGGATGCTGATCGGGACCAGCGCGGTGATGACAAGCTGAGGAAGATACTGGCTGTAATAGGCGTCCAGGGCTTCGATACCTTCGACCGCGGCGGCCGTCAGCTCGCCGGTGCGCTGTCCGCGCGTGTAGGCGGGACCGAGCTTCAGGATATGGCTGAAGAGCCGCTCGCGCAGGTCCGACTTGATCCGGACCGCGACCGCGTTCGCGCTGACCTCATTGACCCAGGTCAGGAAGGCGCGACCGGCGATGATGATCAAGATCAGGCGCAGCCAGCCCGCGACCTCCGCGAGAGTCTGGCCCTTGAGGAAGACCCCGTCCACAGTGCGGCTGATGAGGTAGGCCTGACCGATCGTCAGCAGGCCCGCCAGCAGCCCGGAAAGGACCGTCAGCAGGAGGGCGGAGCGAGAATCACGCGTAAGAGCCAGTAATCGCCGATGCATGAAGGGTGTCAGGTGTCAGGTGCGAGGTGTCAGGTTAAGGGGTTGGAAGGTTGATGGGAAATTCCATCAACCTTCCAGGTATCGCTTTAGATTAACTTAGTACACAAGGTGCTGCTTGTCGGCGGTGATGCGCTTGCGGAACATGTAGTATGTCCAGCCCTGGTAGGCAAGCACAACCGGGACGAAGATCAATGCAACGACGGACATCACGGTCAATGTGTACTGCGAAGAGGAAGCGTTGTAGATCGTGAGGCTGTAGGCCGGGTCGGTGCTGGAGATCATCACGCGCGGGAACATCAGCATGAAGAAAGTGACCTGCGTCAGCACGATGTGCAGCGCGGTCATGATGAAGGCCCAGCCTTCCATTTTGCGGTTGATGAAATAAATGGTCACCAGCAGGGCGACGTAGGATGCGATGGGAGTCGCACCCGGGTCGATGCCAAGCTTGCTGGCAATGTCGGTATAGTAGTACGTGGCAACCAGCAGGATCGTCGTGATGACCGCCGCAGCGACGTAGATCTTTTTGGACAGCTTCCAGACGCGTTCGCGCAGCTCGCCCTCCAGCTTGAGGCCGAGGAAGTTCGCGCCGTGCAGGAGGAAGACGGTCACCATGGTCAGTCCGCCGATCAGCCCATAGGGATTGAGCAG
>JBAVVF010000536.1:0-1984 GCA_049697155.1 Anaerolineales bacterium | reverse complement strand
GGAGTTCACAGAGAGCACAGAGTTTCCCCTTTTTGTCCTCTCCGTGAACTCCGTGTTCTCTGTGGTGAGGCGAATTGCCCCTGACTTTTATAACACTTTTCCAATGCAAGAATTCCCGGGTTTCCCGTATAATTGACCCAGACTAATGAACAGGCAGGTAATGTTTCCATGGTGATTTCCATCTAAACCTTGTACGCCGCGCGGATGAGGGATATGGCGGCGCAAGTATCAAGGGGTTTCCCCCTTCTCGCTTTCCCTACTTACGCATTATCAAGTTCCGATTAATTAATTAACCATGACTCAACTAAAAATAACCGATGATCTTGATGCTCTGCTCGATGTCCTGCCGCTCGATATCCGTCATGCGGTGGAAAAAGCGGATGACAGCGAGAATTTGCTCGAGATCATCCTGGATTTAGGCCGTATTCCCACGGCCCGTTTCGTGGACCATGAGGTCAATCTGCGCGAGACCGAAGTAACCCGGGCTGAGCTCGATTACGTGGACGAGCGCACGGGTGAATTCGACGCGGATAACCGGGCCGGCATCGAACGCACCCTGCACCGCATCTCGGCCATCCGCAACCGGCGGACGGCCGTGGTGGGACTGACCCTGCGCGTCGGGCGGGCCGTCTACGGCACGGTCGGCATCATGCAGGACATCATCGAATCGGGCAAGTCCGTGCTGATCCTCGGCCGCCCGGGTGTGGGCAAGACCACGCTCCTGCGCGAGGCCGCCCGCATCCTTGCGGAAAGCAAACGCGTCGTGATCGTGGATACCTCCAACGAAATCGGCGGCGACGGCGATGTGCCGCATCCCGCCGTGGGCAAGGCCCGCCGCATGCAGGTGCGCGAGCCGATGCTCCAGCACGAGGTGATGATTGAGGCAGTCGAGAACCACAACCCCGAAGTGATCGTCATCGACGAGATCGGGCGCGAGGCCGAAGCCGCGGCTGCCCGCACCATCGCCGAACGCGGCGTCCAGCTCATTGGCACGGCCCACGGGCGCACGCTCGACAACCTGCTTCTGAACCCGACCTTGAGCGACCTCGTCGGCGGGATCGAAGCGGTCACGCTGTCGGATGAGGAAGCGCGGCGGCGCGGCACCCAGAAGACGGTCCTCGAACGACGCGCCCCGCCCACCTTCGACGTCCTGATCGAGATCGTCACGCGCGATCGCTTTGCGGTCCATATCGACATCATGACTTCCATCGACGCGCTCCTGCGCGGCTTCCCAATCCCGCCGCAGATCCGGACGCGTGATGACAAGGGCAATATCCAGATCGAGAAATCCGCGCCGGCTTCAACATCCCGGTTGGATGCCAAGGAGCCGAAAGCACCCCGGCGCGGACGTCCGCCGGTTGCGGCTTACGAAGAGCCGACTCCTGTTTCCGCGCGCCTGGAGCAAGCCAATGCGACGCGGTTGGAGCCGGCCCGCGGACCCTTGCAGACCGTCAAGGTCTATCCACACGGCGTGGCGCGCAACCGGTTGGCACAAGCTGCGAAGAGACTGGGTGTGCCTGTAGTGGTGGTCAAGGATGTGGGAGATGCCAACGCCCTGGTGACATTGAAGACCTATTACCGCGATCGCCAGCAGACGATCGTGGATGCCGAACATCGCGGCATGCCCATTTACGTCCTGCGGGCCAACACGGTGGCGCAGATGGAGCAGTTCCTGAGTGACCTGTTCAATCTGACCTCTCAGGATCAATTTGCCTCGTCCGAGATGAGTGACGTAAAAACGCAGACCCAGCAGGCCATTGCGGCCGTGCTCAACGGTGAGCGCTGGGTGGATTTACCCCCGGGGCCATCGCTGGTGCGGCGTCTGCAGCATGAGATGGCCCGCAACGCGGAGCTGGTGAGCCACTCGTACGGCAAGGAACCGCGCAGACATGTAAGAATCTTTCGCGAGTAAGGTGCAGGAACGTCGACAGGTAAACAAGCCGCAGCATCGCTTGTTTACCTGTTTCATTATAGCCATAAGGAG
>JBAVVF010000535.1:0-9402 GCA_049697155.1 Anaerolineales bacterium | reverse complement strand
CGAGATGTTATCCATCCTCGTCATCTCAGGGGCATTGTGCTACACCTTTGGAAAAATGGTGGGTGACACGCGTCAGGGCTGGGCGGTGCTTGCCGTCATGACGATCATCATGGTTGCATTTCTGTCGCTATCCGTTTGGGCGGAACAGAGTGGTAACCCTGCTTTCACGGGGATGGGCGTGGATCAAACCCAGACGAATATCAACCCGGGCGGGAACATGGAAGGCAAGGAAGTCCGCTTTGGCATTGCGAATTCGGCGCTCTGGGCGACAGTCACCACCTCGGCCTCCAACGGCTCGGTGAACTCCATGCACGACTCGTATATGCCGCTCGGTGGAATGGTTCCCCTTTTCCTGATGCAGCTGGGCGAGATCATTTTCGGTGGCGTCGGTTCCGGTTTGTATGGAATGTTAGCCTTCATTATCGTGGCAGTGTTCATCGCCGGCCTTATGGTTGGACGGACCCCCGAATATCTGGGCAAAAAGATCGAGGCGTATGAGATGAAAATGGCTTCCCTCATGCTTTTGATCCCGATTCTGTTGGCAAAGGTTGGCACGGCGATTGCAGTAGTGCATCCTTTGGGACTCGCCACAATTTGGAATACTGGCGGGCCGCATGGATTTAGCGAAGTCCTGTATGCGTTTTCATCAGCAGCCAACAACAACGGTTCAGCATTTGCCGGCCTGGGCGCGAACAACCCATTCTATAACATCGCGCTTGGCATTTGTATGTTCTTCGCCAGGTACTGGCTGGTCGTTCCTGCCCTGGCAATTGCAGGTTCACTGGCTCAAAAGAAAAAGGTTCCCGCCAGTAGTGGGACCCTGCCCACTCATACGCCCTTATTCGTCGCCTGGCTGATCGGTGTCATCCTGATTGTCGGTGCGCTCAGTTTCATCCCCGTGCTGGCGTTAGGACCCATTGTTGAGCATTTGATGGTATTTGCTCCGTGATGTCCTTGTAATAGGAGTCCTCCTGACTTCGGTGTTTCAACGTCTGGAGACGCTGGACTCCGCAGGAAATTAAAATGAATACTCAAACTAAAAAACAAGCTATTTATAGTCGTGAGATCTACCAACGCGCGATTGCAGACTCCTTTATTAAACTCAACCCGCGCTGGATGGTGCGCAACCCGGTGATGTTCGTTGTGGAAGTGGGGAGCGTGCTCACCACCGCCTTATGGATTCAAGCCCTCATCGGACAAGGTGAAGCACCGACTGGATTCATCGGAGCGATTGCGCTCTGGCTGTGGTTCACAGTTCTCTTTGCGAATTTCTCCGAGGCGGTTGCCGAGGGGCGCGGCAAGGCCCAAGCCGAGTCGCTGCGCAAGGCGCGCCAGGATACGCCTGCGAAGAAATTAGGCGGGCAAGCCAATGATGTGCAAACTGCACTCTCGAAGACAGAAGTCGTTTCATCCACAGCCCTGTGTAAAAATGATCTCTATCTTGTCGAAGCAGGCGATATTCTCCCCACAGATGGTGAAATTGTAGCGGGCATCGCCTCGGTGGATGAAAGCGCGGTGACCGGCGAATCAGCTCCCGTGGTGCGTGAGGCGGGCGGCGACCGTTCCGCGGTCACAGGCGGGACGCGCCTGCTCTCTGACTGGTTGATCGTACGCGTCAGCGCTGACCCAGGTCAGGGCTTCCTTGACCGCATGATCAGCATGGTCGAGGGCGCGAAACGTCAGAAGACGCCCAACGAGATCGCGCTCAATATTTTATTGGCGGGATTCACGATCATCTTCCTGATCGTATGTGCCACGCTTCTGTCCTATTCGCTCTACAGCGTAAATTCGACCGGGCAGGGCACACCGATCACGATCACGGTGCTGGTTGCGCTGCTTGTATGTTTGATCCCGACTACCATCGGTGGTCTGCTCTCTGCCATTGGCATCGCGGGTATGGATCGCATGATCCAGCGCAACGTGATCGCCATGTCGGGGCGCGCAGTGGAAGCCGCGGGCGATGTAGATGTGCTGTTGCTCGACAAGACCGGCACCATTACACTCGGCAACCGCCAGGCGGTAG
Organism: Anaerolineales bacterium; assembly: GCA_049697155.1. Lineage (GTDB taxonomy): Bacteria > Chloroflexota > Anaerolineae > Anaerolineales > Villigracilaceae > Defluviilinea. Next base: position 7,379 of record JBAVVF010000535.1, on the reverse strand, counting down.
AGTTTATTTCAGTAAAGGGTGTCTCCCAGGAAGAGCTGGCGGAAGCTGCGCAACTAGCCTCGCTGGCTGATGAAACGCCCGAAGGTCGTTCGATTGTGGTGTTGGCCAAGGAAAAATATAGTTTGCGTGGCCGCACCATGGGCTCCAGCGATGAGGCGCCCGAAGGGATGCACTTCATCCCGTTCAGCGCGCAGACGCGTATGAGTGGGGTTGATTTCGATGGTACGTCCATCCGCAAAGGAGCACCCGATACGATGCTGGCACTCATTCAATCCAAGGGGAACCATGTTCCTTCCGATTTGAAGCCTACGGTGGATCACATTGCTCGCATGGGTGGAACGCCACTGGTAGTGGCGCGCAATCATCAGGCACTGGGCGTCATCCATTTGAAAGACATCGTCAAAGGCGGCATCAAGGAACGCTTCGCTCAGCTGCGCAAGATGGGCATCAAAACCGTGATGATCACGGGCGACAATCCGCTCACTGCCACCGCGATCGCGGCGGAGGCAGGCGTGGATGATTTCCTTGCGCAGGCTACCCCGGAAGCAAAACTGAGATTGATCCGCGAACATCAGGCGGGCGGGAAACTGGTCGCGATGACCGGCGACGGCACGAACGATGCGCCCGCTCTTGCCCAGGCGGATGTCGCGGTGGCGATGAATACCGGTACGCAGCCCGCGCGTGAAGCTGCCAACATGATCGACCTGGACAGCAATCCAACAAAACTGATTGAGATCGTGGAGATCGGCAAGCAATTGTTGATGACGCGTGGCGCGCTGACGACCTTCAGCCTCGCTAACGACATAGCAAAATACTTTGCGATTATCCCTGCCGCATTCACTTCCACCTATCCTGTGCTGAGCACGCTCAACTTCATGCGGCTTGCCACGCCGGAGAGTGCAATCCTTTCGGCAGTCATCTTCAATGCGCTGATCATTATCGCCTTGATCCCGCTGGCTCTGCGCGGCGTGCCGTATCGTCCTCTCGGAGCGGCGCAGCTCCTGCGCGACAACCTGCTGATCTACGGCGTCGGAGGGTTAATTACACCGTTCATTGGGATCAAGTTGATTGATATGTTGCTGGTCTGGTTCGGACTTGCATAGTAGGTCTAAATGATTACAAATACTGCTTCACACGCGTCGTACTCCAAGAATGGGAAGGAGAACCTCCTTGCCCTTCGCGAGACAACTGAGGTGAAAACACAAAGGGACGCCATGTTTCCCAGGCGCCGAATCTTGAAATGGTTCGCTATCCTCTCGACTCTGTTGATAGGCGCGGCAGCTCTCGCCCCGGATGCCTTTGGCATCCCGTTGGACCTGCATCCCTGGGTTTTCCTCACATCTATCTTTTGGTTCTTGGCCCTTTGCTCAGGAATATTTGATCTATGACGTGCTGTTGGTCGAGTAGGACGAGTGCTGCTACTCGACTAGCATTCATGACTGGAGATTTATTATGCCTTCATCCAATCTTCGTCCAAAATGGTGGCAGTTGTATCTCACTTTACCATTGCTGATTGTCTTGTTCATCGTGGATAGCCAACTCGGAATCACAACTCGCGGACACCAGGTAGTCCAGATTGGGATCGTCCTGTTGGTCTATGGCTTGATCCATTTGTGGCTAAAAGCCAACGCGTCTGCTTTATCGAAAATGGATCAAAAGCGGGTTCATGGAAGGATCACAGTGATTCAAGCCCCTGTTTCTCAACTGCCTGGTGCAGACGTACGACGACGCCCAATGTTTGAACTCCCGGCTGCGGAAATAAAAGGTGTATTGAGTGACACATTTGATATGGACTACATGGATGAGAAAGCTTCCCAATCGGTGAAGTTTCACGAGAATTGAAAAGGCGTACTCGACCACCGTGTAGATAAACGAGGAATAAAAATGGTTTCACAATTACGTCCGGCGTTCTTTATGCTATTGATTTTTACTCTCATCACGGGTGTGATCTATCCGCTCGTTGTGACTGGCATTGCTCAAGTGGCATTCCCCCAGCGGGCCAATGGCAGCCTGATCGTGACCGAAGGTGGCAAGACCTATGGCTCGGAACTGATCGGCCAGCAGTTCGATGCCCCGAAATATTTCTGGGGTCGTCTTTCCGCCACCGGTGCATTTCCTTATAACGCTTACAATGCCGAAACACTCACCGGTTCGTCCGGTTCGAACTATGGCCCCCTGAATCCCGCACTCATGGAAATGGTCCAGGCACGCATCGACGCGCTCAAAGCCGCCGATCCGGATAACATGGCACCGATCCCTGTCGATCTGGTCACTGCTGCCGGCAGTGGGCTGGATCCGCACATCAGTATCGCCGCGGCGTTGTATCAGGTCCGGCGTGTGGCAGCCGCGCGCGGGTTGGAGGAGGCGCGAGTCAAATCCCTCGTGGAGAAGTATACTGAGGGTCGTCAGTTTGGGCTCTTTGGGGAACCACGTGTCAATGTCCTGTTGTTGAATCTGGCTCTGGATGGAATACAATAGATTTGATGGAACAGCGTCCCGACCCCGATGAATTGCTCAAACATGTTCAAGCCGATGAGCAGGCGCGCCGGCGCGGCAAACTTAAGATATTTTTAGGTTATGCTGCGGGTGTTGGCAAGACCTATGCCATGCTCGAAGCTGCCTATCAACGCAAGGCACAGGGGGTGGATGTCGTTGTCGGTTACGTGGAAACCCATAAACGGGTTGAAACCGAAGAACTGCTCAAAGGATTGGATGTTCTGCCGCGCAGGCAGGTTGAATACCATCATGTGACATTGCCCGAATTGGATGTGGAGGCGGTCCTCGAACGCAAACCGCAACTGGTTCTGGTGGATGAATTCGCACATACCAATGTACCCGGCTCGCGTCATCCCAAGCGCCATCAGGATGTGGAGGACATTCTCGAGGCGGGTATCGATGTGTACACCACGCTCAATATCCAGCACCTCGAAAGCTTGAATGATGTTGTCGCGCAGGTGACAGGCGTCATCGTGCGTGAAACGGTTCCCGACCGCGTGATTGATGAGGCCTCCGAGATCGAGGTCATTGACCTGCCGCCCGATGAACTGCTCACCCGCCTCAAAGAAGGCAAGGTATACGTCCCCGAACAGGCGGCCCGTGCCATCCAAAAATTCTTTCGCAGGGGAAACCTGACTGCATTGCGCGAGATGTCTTTGCGCCGCGCCGCGGAACGCGTGGATGACCAGATGCGTTCGTACATGCAGACGCGCGCCATTCCAGGTCCATGGGCCGCGGGCGAACGCTTGCTGGTTTGCATCAGTCCCAGTCCGCTGGCCGAAAAGCTTGTCCGGACCACGTGCCGGCTGGCTGGTGAACTCAATGCCGAATGGGTGGCCGTGTATGTTGAGGTTGCCTCCAGACCGGAGAACAACCCTGTCAATCGTGAACGCATTGGGCGCATTCTGCAACTGGCGGAGGAACTGGGCGCAAAGTCTTTCACCCTCGCGGGACGTTCCATCCCGGATGCCGTGCTCGAGTATGCCCATAAGAATAACATCACGAAGGTGGTGGTTGGCAAACCGCTTAAACCACGCTGGCAGGAAATCATCCGGGGTTCGATTGTGGATCAGCTTGTTTATGCCAGTGGCGATATTGATGTATACGTCATTAGTGCACGCGAAGGAATGCCGAGTCTTTCGGCGCTGAACGAATGGCAACCGCATCGTCCGCTGGGACGCTACTTCCTAAGTCTGGTGCTGGTTGCCCTTTCCACGATTCTTGGTCTTACTGTGCGGGGTAACCTTGAACCGACAAATCTTGTCATGCTTTATCTGGCATCCATAGTACTTTCTGCCATCTTTCTTGGGCGCGGACCCTCTTTGATCGCTGCGATTGCAGGAGTATTGGCATTTGATTTTTTCCTGGTCCCGCCCTATTTGACGTTTGCGGTCGAGGATACACAATATCTAATCACGTTCATACTTTTATTTATAGTCAGCCTGGTAATTAGTTCGTTAACCGCGCGCGTTCGTGAACAGGCAGAGGCGGCAATGCGGCGCGAATTACAGACATCCGTGCTCTATGATTTGGGGCGTGATCTGACATCCGCGACCGGCTTGCAGGATGTCACACAGATCATTACATCGCATATTGAGCAAGTCTTTGGCAGAGAGGTTGCCATCTTCCTGCCTGAGAATGGGAGTATTCGTATCTTTGCAAGCTCGTTGAATTACCGGCCTGATGAAAATGATCTCGCCGTCGCGGCATGGTCGTTCGAACACGATCAGCCCGCCGGGCGCGGGACCGATACACTACCCGCGGCTTCGCTGCGCTGCCATCCGCTCAAGACCGCAAACGGACTGGTTGGCGTACTGGGTGTGCGTCCCAAAGAGTCAGGTGGTTTCCTGACACCCGAACAACGACAAATCCTGGCAGCATTTGCGAATCAAGCCGCGCTTGCCGTTGAACGCGCCAGACTTGTCGAACAGGCACAACGCGCCGACCTCCTGCAAGCCACCGAAAAACTGCAAACCGCTTTGTTGAATTCCATTTCCCATGATCTGCGCACGCCACTGGTTTCGATCACGGGTGCGCTCACAAGTCTGGATGAGCAATCTGATTCATTGGATGATGAAAATCGTGAGAGTCTGATCTTGACTGCTCGGGAAGAAGCTGATCGCTTGAACCGGCTCGTCGGCAACCTGCTCTCGATGACGCGCATCGAGAGCGGCGCCATCAAACTGCATCGCGAACCTGGCGATATTCAGGATGTGATCGGTACGGCTCTCGAACAACTTGGCAGCCGCGCGGCAAATCACGAAATAAAAGTGAATGTCCCCGATGATTTTCCCCTTGTCCCCCTGGACTTTACCCTCATTGTTCAAGTCGTTGTCAATTTATTGGAGAACGCGGTCAAATATTCCTCCAGCGGTTCTTTGATCGAGATCTCTGCTTCGCGTGTGGATGACAAAGCCCGCCTCGAGATCGCGGACCGAGGAGTGGGCATCCCACTCGAGGATCTGACACACGTCTTCGACAAGTTCTACCGGGTCCAACGCCCCGAGAGCGTCAGCGGGACCGGGTTGGGACTCTCCATCAGCAAGGGAATTATCGAGGCACACCATGGTACTATTTATGCGCGTGCCCGCGTGGGCGGCGGAACGGTTGTCAGCGTGGAATTGCCTTTGAATGGCGGACAGGAAAAGGTCGATGAATGAAGCGGGTCAACGAGTTCTGGTTGTGGATGATGAAAATTCGATCAGGCGTTACTTGCGCGCCGCATTAAGCGCGCAGGGTTTCGTCATCTACGAAGCAGCCAATGGACAGGAAGCCATTAACGCGGTTGTCTCCCATCATCCGGATATCATCATCCTTGATCTTGGCCTGCCGGACTTCGACGGTATCGAAGTGACGCGCCGCCTGCGTGAATGGTCTCGAACCCCCATCATCATCCTCTCTGTGCGCGAAGCCGAGAATGACAAGATCGCCGCCCTCGATGCAGGCGCGGATGATTACCTTACCAAACCGTTTAGCACAGGGGAACTCATGGCGCGCATGCGGGTCGCGATGAGACATCTGGCGGGCAAGTCTGACGAACCTGTTCTTCAGGTTGACAATTTGAAGATGGATCTATCACGCCGTCTCGTAACGGTGAACGAGGAGCAGATCTCGTTGACGCCCACCGAATACGAGATTTTGCGGCTGCTCTTACAGAACGCGGGGAGAGTACTTACGCATCACCAATTGCTCAGGCAAGTGTGGGGGACGGCCTATGAAAGCGAAATGCACATCCTGCGGGTCAACATCAGCAACTTGCGGCGCAAGATCGAACCCGATCCCTCCCGCCCTCATTATCTTTTGACAGAGCCGGGGGTAGGCTACCTAATTCGGGTCTGAGGTTCAAAGTCCCTTTGGTTTATGAGTAACCCCTTACTGATCGCTGGCTTTTTCGCGCACATGATAAGGCACATCAATGATCACGATCCCCGGTTGACGTTTAAGTTGACTGCGGAGAAGATCTGCGGTGTTCGTATGTAAGGCAGTAGCCATGCGGCTGTTGGAAACAAATTCAGGCACAACAATGGTGATGGTTTCACCAGGCTGACGCTGCTGTGCAATGCCAGTGATATATTCCAATAAAGGTTCAAGCAGGAGACGATAAGGTGAGTTCAACATTACTATGCGTACACCTTGCCCCCACGTTTCCCACTTTTTGCGTATCTTCTCAGACTCGGCCGGTTCGATCATGACATAGACCGCGGTCACATCATTTGACAACATGCGCGCGTAACGGAGTGCAGCCAGCGTGCCCTGATGCACACCGCTGACCGGCATGATCACCCGGTGGCGCGTATTATGCGGCGGTATAGCCCCGAAGTTGTCGAGGGATAGTTCTTTCGCAAGGTTTTTGTAGTGATGATGTATTGAAAAGAAAATCGTGACCAAAACAGGTGTCAGGATAAGTACCACCCAGGCGCCCTCTGCAAATTTTGTGACTGCGAAAACAACCATTACGATTGCTGTACAGATGGCGCCAAAACCATTGACCACCATTCTATACTGCCAGCCACTTTCATATTTCAGCGTGGAACCTGGCTCGACAATTTCCACACCCTCCTCCAAATGACCGATCTTCCACCAGCGCCGCGCCATACCGGCTTGGGAAAGCGTAAAGGAAAGGAATACCCCGATTGCATAAAGCGGGATGAGGCGGGTCACACTTGCCTGAAAAATAATAATCAGGGCAGATGAAATAATTGCCAGCGCCATAATACCCCGCGAATAAACCAGGCGGCTCCCGCGATAGGTGAGCTGGCGTGGAAGAAATCCATCCCCGGCATGCAGCGCGCCCAGGCGCGGAAAATCTGCAAAGGCTGTATTCGCGGCCATGATAAGGATCACCGTTGTGCCGGAGATCAACATGAGATATGGAAACCCTCTGCCGCCATAGATTGTGCGCGCCAATTGAGAAATGACGGTTTCTTCCTCGGAAAATACCGCATGCACTTGGCCAGTTAGAAATGAAAGCGCAAGGAATAATGCGCCTAAAATCAAAGACATCCAGATCAGTGTGATCCCTGCATTCTTACTGCGTGGTTCCTTGAAAGCTGTAATGCCATTCGAGATTGCTTCCACACCGGTCAGAGCAGTTGTGCCGTTGGCAAACGCGTGAAGCAAAATGAAAGGCGTAATCACTGAAATGATATGCTGCGCTTCAAAGTGCGGCGGATCCACTACCATACCAAGCGAGCCAGTTAAATAACGGAATATCCCAAAACCAACGGTAAACACCATGATAACTACAAAAAAATAGGTTGGAACGGAAAATGCTTTCCCAGACTCTTTGACCCCTCTCAGGTTCATCAACATGATAAAAAACACAGCAAGTACGGCTATCCAAACCCGGTAAGGAAACAGATCCGGATAGGCAGATACAATTT
>JBAVVF010000534.1:0-4933 GCA_049697155.1 Anaerolineales bacterium | reverse complement strand
CTTTATGGTAAACTTCACATAGGTGATATTATGAACGCAAAACTCAAATGCATTCTGTGCATTGAAGACGAACCTGAAATGATTGACCTGATGCGGTTGATTTTAGGACGCCGCGGGTTTGAAGTGAAGGGTGCAACAGGCGGGATTGACGGATTGAAAATGATGCGTCAGGAAACACCTGATCTTGTTCTGCTCGATCTGATGATGCCTGATATGGATGGTTGGGAAGTATACCAGCAAATGAAAGCAGATGAAAAAACGAGGAACATCCCTGTAATCGTCGTAACCGCCAAGGCCCAGAGCATAGACAAGGTCCTGGGGCTGCACATTGCCAAGGTCGATGATTACATCTCCAAACCCTTCAGCCCGCAGGAATTAATGAGCAGCGTCGAAAGAGTCCTCAAATCCAAAACCTAAACGAGGCGACCGAACGTGAGGCAGCCTCGTTTTTGAACTCTCCTATGCCGAAAATCATCGAAATCAAAAACAAGAACAGCCGGAACGAGGGGGCATTGCGTATTAAATACTGCGACACGTTTCTGACCCAGCTGCGCGGTCTGACCTTCCGCTCCGACCTGCCGCGCGACGAGGGCCTGCTCCTCGTCGGGAAACGGGATTCACGCCTCGACTCTTCCATCCATATGTTCTTCGTGCCGTTCGACCTCTCGGTGGTCTGGATTAATTCGGCCATGCAGGTTGTAGATAAGGTCCTGGCCCGATCCTGGCGCCCGGCGTACTTCTCAAAAAAACCAGCCAGATATGTACTGGAGCTCCATCCCGAACGATGGGGGGACTTTGAAATTGGCGATACCGTGGAATTCAAGGATGCGTAGACGTATTTCTCTTTTCCTTATTTTAATCACCATTGCGAGTCTCACCTTCCAGCCTGTTTCCGCACAAGCGAGCGGACCGGTTTATATTGTGCAGCCGGGGGATACCCTTTCCTATATTGCCTCCCGGTTCAATGTGACGGTCAACGACCTGATCGCCGCGAATCCCTCCGTGGATCCAAACTTCTTGTCAGCCGGCCAGGAGATCGTCATTCCCGGACTCGAGGGTGTGACCGGTGTCCTGGAAACGGAGATCATTTCCCTGGGTGATACACTGCGCAGCTTAAGCAGGCGCACCCAGGTATCTGATGAGCAATTAAGGAAGCTGAATCGCCTGATCAGTCCCAGCGAGCTTTATGTGGGAGTTGGCTTGATTGTGCCCACCCAGGCACAGCAGGAGCCCTTGAGCACTCGCATCACTCCCGCGGCAGGCGAATCCCTGCTCGAGCTGGCGGTCAAACAGAACAGCGACCCCTGGACTCTGACCTCGCTCAACAAGCTCAGCGGTACCTGGGACGCTTTGCCCGGTGACATCCTCTACTCGCCTGTCGCAGGTGGAGAGGGCAATGCCACCGGTCTGCCATATGCATTTCTCAGCGCCAGCATCGAGCCGCTACCAATGATCCAGGGCAGCACGGAGGTCATCCGCGTACAGGCCCGCGAAGGTATTTCCATATCCGGGACCCTCGTGGACATGCCGCTTCACTTTTTTCAGGATATTGGCGGGCAAGTCGCACTTCAGGGCGTTCACGCCCTGCTGGAGCCTGGGATCTATCCCCTGTTACTGGAAGCCACACTCCCGGATGGAAGCAAGCAGTCCTTCCAGCAAATGGTACTCGTTACGTCGGGCAATTACTATAGCGAGGAGCTCTATGTCCCGCCTGAAACCATCGACCCGACTGTGGCCGACCCTGAGACTCGCACGATCGTCTCCCTGACCAATCCGTCCACTGCTCTCAAGTATTGGAGTGGAGTATTTTCCTCGCCGGCCATTTATCCCGATCAGTTCACCTCGCGGTATGGGACCCGCCGCACCTATCATGGCACCGGCACCGACCTGGTCATCGACGGTTTTCATACCGGACTGGATTTTGCAGGTGGTGAAGGTCTGCAGATATTTGCACCCGCTCCCGGCAAAGTCGTCTTTGCAGCGCCTCTGACTGTCCGAGGCAACGCCACGATCATTGACCATGGCTGGGGCGTCTACAGCGGCTTCTGGCATCAGTCTGCAATCAATATTAATGTAGGCGATATGGTCGAGCAGGGCCAGGTGATCGGACTGGTGGGCGGGACCGGCCGGGTAACAGGCGCGCACCTGCACTGGGAGGTGTGGGCGAACGGCATCCAGGTTAATCCGCTCGACTGGCTGAATCAAGCCTATCCATAGATGGAAGCGTTGCACTCCACCCGGCTTTATGCTACACTGCGAACGATCGGAGGTCCCCATGTCCACTGCAGCAATCGTCAATTTCCTCAAACAAAGTGACATCTTCTATCAGTTCACACCCACCCAGTTGGAGTTGGTTGCCAACCTCTGCCAGGAAGCAAACTTTCAAAAGGATGACCTGATTTTCCGGGAAAACAGCGGGAGTAAGGAGCTCTATATCATCATTCAGGGCGAGGTGGATATTTTCGTCGACCCGTCGCTGGTGAGTGCTGTCGAAACGGGGGTGGCGAACAAGGTCGTCGCGACCCTGCGCCGCGGCCAGAACTTTGGCGAGATCGCCCTGGTGGATGAAGGTCTGCGGTCGGCATCCGCCTGTGCATCCCAAAATGATACCCGTCTGCTGATCATTCCACGCGACAAACTGATCATGTTATGTGATACCTATCCACAGCTTGGCTATCGCCTAATGTATAACCTGGCAGCCGACCTGGCCATGAAAATCCGCAACACCGACCTGCGCATTCGCGAGCAGCTGTTGTATAGACCCCAAGATAAGAATTAGGATTTCATAGCGATTTGACACTTGACCGACTGTAAAATTTCACGTATATTGGTTGAACCTTGACAATAGACCTGTAAAATTTATGCTGGTGACTGGAATTGCCATTTTGGAGCCGTGAGAAACTCATATCCGTGGGGAGGGTTTTCTCCGGCTCCTTGTTGAATGGATGAGGAACGAATCCTAGCCAAAGGAGGTGATGCTGACCTAGACAGCCTCGTCGGCTCACGACGTTGAACCCGCCCGTGGGCGGGCAAGTTTCGAACAACTACATTATTTGGAGGAGGAAGAATGTTTAAGCGTTCCTACGCTTTACTTGCAGTGCTGGTTATCACCGGCATGGTTCTCGCAGGGTGTGGACCGGCAGCTTCCGCATATGAATGCACCGATGCAATCGGTTGTGTTGACGTTGCACCCGGTGAGCCCATTCATATCGCGTACGCCATGGTAATCTCAGGCCCCGATGAAACATTGGGCGTCGACTCCCGGACCGGTGTCCAGGTTGCAGTCGAACTCAAGGGCCAGGTTCTCGGTCATGATATCTCCCTGACCGGTGAAGATGAAGGCTGTTCCGCCGAGGGCGGTCAGGCCGCTGGCACCAAGCTGGCTGCGGATCCGAGCATCATCGCAGTGATCGGCACCTCATGCTCCAGCGCGGCTCGCGTCGCGGTTCCCCTGCTTTCACAGGCTGGCTTTGTGATCATTTCAGCCTCAAATACCGCTCCCGACCTCACCCGCGAAGGTGATCCCAATCAGCATCCCGGCTACCTGCGCACCGCTCACAATGATGAAATTCAGGGTGCGGCTGCGGCTCGCTTTGCGTTCGAGGAATTAGGCGCTAAAAAGGCTGCAACCATCCATGATGGTTCTCTGTATGCCGAAAGTCTCCAGGCAGTCTTTGCCAAGACCTTCACGGAGCTGGGCGGTGAGATTACGGCTCAGGAAGCTGTTGACCCGAACGCCACCGACTTCAAGTCGGTTCTGACCAGTATTGCCGCGGGTGAGCCAGACTTCATTTACCACCCGATCTTCGTCAAGGCCGGCAGCCTGATCATCAACCAGACCAAGCAAGTGCCCGGTCTGGAAGAGGTCAGGCAAATGGGCGCTGACGGCATGTTCTCGCCCGATGTGGCCGAGGGCGCCGGTGAAGCCGTTGAAGGCGCATTCGTCTCCAGCCCAGACCTGGCAGCCTTCAGTGAAGACTACCAGACCACCTTCCTGCCGAAATACAAGGAACTGGCGGGTGTTGACGATCCCGTCAGCATCTTCCATGCTCATGCCTTCGACGCGGCGAACATGATCTTTGCCGCCATCGAGAAAGTGGCTGTTCAGGACGAGGATGGCACTCTGCATATTCCGCGCCAGGCATTACGCGATGCCATGTACGCGACCAAGGATTTCAAAGGCCTGACCGGTAACCTGACCTGCACGCCGACCGGTGACTGCGCCGATCCGAAGATCGCCGTCTATGAATACCACGCTGGCGAATATCCGCCCGAACGCATCTGGCCGTAAGACGTCTGAGTTGCAACAATAAGTAAGGATGAGGGGCGAGATGCTCTCGCCCCTCATTATGAAAGCCCATCCATAGGAGTACACGATGCTACGAACCTGGCGTCAGCGGGTTACCGCCACTGATTTTGTTATTTGGACAATTGGTATAGCCATCGCGGTGATGGTGGTATACGGTTCAATCAAGACACTCGCGCTCGGAAAGTACGATACGGCGACGTGGCTTGACTTAACCATAACAGGCCTGGCCCTGGGAGGCGTTTACGCCCTCATTGCCCTGGGATACACACTTGTCTACGGTATTTTGCGCATGATCAATTTCGCCCACAGTGAAGTCTTCATGAGCGGGCCCTTCACTGCCGCCTTCGTGGCTGACGGACTGATTGCCATCGGTTGGTGGAACAAATACCCCATAGTGAGTTTGCTGCTGGTAGCGCTGGTTGCAGTTGTTGTATCGACGACAATCGCGATATTGCTCGAACGGATTGCTTACCGTCCCCTGCGCAACGCGCCCCGCCTGGTCCCCCTCATCACGGCCATCGGGGCGTCGTTTTTTCTCCAATATACCTTTCGCGGGCTGTACGGCTCGGGCTTGAAAGGCTATCCGGACATGGAGTTGCTCAAGGGTTTCTGGATGCTTGGCGG
>JBAVVF010000533.1:0-9066 GCA_049697155.1 Anaerolineales bacterium | reverse complement strand
GGTGAAGTTCCGGGGCAGCGATTTCAATCTCGTCCTCAATCCCTCCGACATAACCATGACCTGTCAGACCCTGGCTTCCGGCGAGGCGGCCTTTGAATCCGTTACTGTCACGGCGGGTACATTCCGGGCCCTCAAGGTGGTTTGCGTGGGGCAGGGACAGGGCCTGGGCACGATCAATGGCAGCCCCATCACAGGCTGGGTGACCGCCCAATCCACGCAATGGTTCGCTCCCTATGTTGGCCTGGTCAAAATGAAATCTGATTATGCCAATCTGGATGTGTTTGGTTTTACCATTCCGCTCGATACCAATGGCTTGAACGGATCGGTTGAATTGCGGAACTTTGTGCAAACACCGTAGTCCTGGTTGATCTTATTCCCCCGGCCGCTCCCGCGCCGCCTTTAGCCTGCTTCAGCGGTCCTGCAAATTTTCCCATACCCCGCGCAGATCATTGCCACGAGTTCTGCAATGATTTCACGGGCCTCTCCCCGCGCCCTGGCGGGATCGGGGATGTCATACGCCAGCCCGTCCACAATCTGCGAAAGCAGATGTACCTTCCCGCGCGCGAACGGAAACTCAACCGTGATCGATTCCTTGTGACCCGCCTCCATCACCAAGACCAGGTCGGATTCTGCAAGCATGTCCGCGGTCAGGAGGCGCGTCGTGTGTCCATCGATAGTCACGCCCTGTGAACGGGCCAGGTCCAGCGCGTCGTGAGGCGGTGGCTGTCCCGGGGCCGTCCAGGTTCCGGCGCTGTTCACGGTCCACTCCCGGTCGCGGCCATCCTGCACAAGCCGGGCGCGAAATGCCTCCGCCGCGATGGGGGAACGGTACTGATTTCCTGTGCAAACAAACAAGATCGTACGCATGGATTACGACTGTTGACCCTCATCGTCGTCAGCCGGGCTGATATACCAGGTATCCAAATCGGCCATGAACGGGGTGACCTTCCCGGCCGCATTCGGAGGAACCGGCCGAAATGCGTCAGGGTTTCCTGGTTTGGTGATTACATTCGGTGAACGAAGGATCTCCTCGGAGGATATAAATACGGAGCCCTGTGGCTGTTTGTCGAAATCAAGCTTGAGAGGAGGTTTGACAGGTCCAAGATAAACTTCAGTTACAGGCTGTTCCTGTTCTTCCTGTGCCGGGGAAGGCGGCAGCAAGATAACCGGCCGGCTGGCAGCCTGCAGTTTCAGCTCTTCATTCGATTGATAATAGTCCTGTCCATAGGCGTGTGAATAATGATAATAGCCGCCGTAATAATGGTTGCCATGCGAGATTTTGTTCAATACCACGCCCAGGATCTTGGCATTGACCCGATTTAGCCGCTCCTGAGTCGAGAGGGCTACGTCGGCATGGGTATATCCGGGCTGGATGACGAGGAAGACACCATCCACCTTGGCCGCCAGAACCTGGAAATCAGCAACCAGCGAGGGCGGGCTGTCCAGGATAATCACATCGACCTCGCGGCTGGCTTCCTCCAAAATCTGATCCATCTTTGCAGAGCCGAGCAGTTCGGTGGGGTTGGGGGGCAGTTTCCCGCTCGTAACGATATAGAGTCCCTCGGTCCCTTCCAGTTGGTGCATGACCGACCTTAACGGCATTTGCCCGCGGAACAGAGTCGTCAGGCCGACTCGATTCGAAATCCCAAAGATGGTATGTATCCTCGGCCGCCTCAGGTCGGCATCGATCAGTAAAACGCGCTTGCCTCCCTGGGCAATGATCGCGGCCAGGTTGGTCGAGATCGTGGTTTTCCCCTCTCCCGGTCCCGGGCTTGTCACCAGGATGCGGGTCAGTGAGCTGTCCACATTCGTGAATTCCAGGTTTGTGCGCAGCGAGCGAAACGCCTCGGCTGCCGGAGAGCGTGGATAATTGATCACCTGGATCATATTCTGTGCGCTGGGCATGTCCCCGATGTACCCGATCACGGGCAGCTTCAGGATGTGTTCGATATCCTCCGGAGTCCGGATTTTGTCATCAATGTAGTCAATCAGATAGGCAATACCGCTGGTCAGCAGCAGCCCGACCATGGCTCCCAGTCCGGTGTTGATCAGTGGGCGAGGTCGTACCGGAAATGCAGGGGCGACTGCGGCTTCAATCTGCACGACATTGGGTGTATTCTGGAGTCGGGCCAGGCGGATCTCTTCGAGATTGTTCAACAGGTTCATATAAATCTGCTGGTACAGTTCCAAGGTGGACTGCATCTGCGACAAGTGGGTTGTGCCGTCGCCTGCACTGACCGGTTTGCCCAGTACGACAAGGTCCCGATAGACTTCCTGATATAAAGTCAGGACGGGCCGGATCTGCTTGAGGCGTTCCTGCTTCTCTGCGAGCAGATTCTGCTGCCCGGCTGCCGTTGGCGAGGACAAGCGCTGAACGTCGGCCTCAAGCTGGGTGACTTCTGCCGTCAGGATTGCAATCTGCGCCTCGACCTGTTTTTGCTGCTGCTGGACCGTCTCGGCGGAAACGTTGTCGATCTCCGACTCGATCTGGACAATCTGGTCTTCGATCTGCTTGATCTGTGCCTGGATGCTTTGTTCAGTCGATGTGTAGCGCCCCGACTGAATGATGTCATTTTGCTCGATCAGAACCTGGATCAGAATATTGGCAATATCGGAAGCGCGCTGCGGACTGGCATCTCTCACCGTGAGCTGAATGGCCTGCGTATCCCTGATTTGCTGGACGGTGATCTGCCTTCGGTCTACGATGAAGCCCAGCTTGGCCGATGCGCCTTCGACCACGGGGCGTGTAGTCAACAGCTGGATATACGTCTGCACCAGCTGCTGGTCACTCAAATAGGTGTAATCGGTGGTCTTTTCCTGAGGGGCCCGCATCACCAGGATGCGCGTGCTGGCTTCATAAATTGGTGTTTGAAATACACTGATCAGAGCGCCGCTTGCGGCACCCAGGAAGAAGGCCAGTCCCAGCAGCCAGGCCCATCTGCGGATCAGCGCCAGATAATCTTTTGGTTTCATATCATCCATACCCTACTCTGATTAAGCAATACCAAAAGTCTATCTTATTTTGACCTCGCCGCCAGCTTTTGTATTGCACTTACAACGATTTCGACGTCGGCGTTTGTCATGCCCGGATACAGCGGCAGGGTAACCTCCCGTCGTCCTGCGTCATCGGTAACTTTCAAATCCGTCGGTTGAAAGTCTGTCCTATTCCGATACTCTGTAAACTGATGGACCGGCGGATAATGAATGCTGGTCTGGATGCCCTCGGCTTTCATGCCCTCCATGAACTCAACACGGCTCAATTGCCTGGGCAGTAAAATGGGCAGGATGTGATGACATGAGATACCCCGTTCCTGTCGAAAGGGCAGGTGAACTTCCGGAGCAGCTTCAGATAATAAGCCGCGATACAGATTTGTGAGGCGGGCCCGGCATTCGTTAAAGCCGGCTACTTTTCTTAGTTGGGCGCGCCCGATGGCCGAGCGCAGCTCATCGATCCGGTAGTTATAGCCGAGGTCGACCACATCATATGACCAGGCGTGACCCTTGTGTCGATCCCAGGAGAGGGAGGTCATTCCGTGGGAACGCAGAATGCGAAGTTTCCCGGCCAGGGTATCGTCGTCAGTTACGACCATGCCCCCTTCACCCGTGGTCATGTTTTTATTGGAGAAAAAGCTGAAACAGCCGACCTGCCCCCAGGTTCCAAGCCTCCTGCCGTTCAGCTCCGAGCCGATGGCATGGGCCGAATCTTCGATGACCGCCAGTCCATGTTTGGCTGCGATTGCCTGAATGGCAGGCATATCGCAGGCATAACCGGCATAGTGCATCACCAGGATGGCTCGGGTTTTATCGGTAATACACTTTTCAATGGAATCCGGTGAGATTGTCAGCCAATCTTCACTCTCGACATCCGCAAAGACCGGGATGCCCCCCGTGTACCGTACCGCATTCGCCGTCGCAACGAACGTCAATGAAGGAACGATGACCTCATCCCCCGGCCCGATGCCGACAGCCAGACAGGCCATATGCAGGGCGGCTGTTGCATTGGCGACCGCCAAAGCATGTTTTGTTCCCAGGAAGGCAGCGAACTCCTCCTCGAACTGCCGGGTCTCTTCACCCATGCTCAGCCAGCGGCTGCGCACGACTCTCAGGACCGCCTCCTCTTCCTCGATGCCAAAGCTAATATCCGCTAAAGGAACCTTCCAGGACACGGTCTACTCCTCGGGTAAAAACTGCGAGCGCATGTTGCTGAAATCGAGTGAGGCCTCCTCATAATCACTGGGCCGCCCAAGGTCCTTCCAGTAGCCGTCATAGGGCAGGTGAAGGACTTTCTTCCCGGCCCGGATCATCTTCAATACCAGGTCAGGAAAATCGAGATATTTGTTTTTGGGGATAAAGCACAGGACTTCAGGATCGAACACGTAAACTCCCATGCTTACCAGATATTCGAAGGAGGGTTTCTCGACATAATCTGTTAATTTGAAACTTCGCTTCTTGGGATGAAGTACCCCAAAATCAATATCGACGGTCCGGCGATGCGCAGCAATGGTGGCAATTGCTTTTTGCGATCTATGAAATTTGAGCAGGTCCTTGAAACGCAAGGTTGTTAATACATCGCCGTTCATGACGAAGAATGGTTCATCCAGGCCGGGGACAAGTGCAAGCGGCCCGGCAGTGCCGAGCGGTTTATCTTCATAGCTGTAGGTAATGTTTAGTCCGAATTCACGCCCATCCAAAAAGTACGTTTTGATCAGGGCGGCCAGATTCCCAACCGTCAGAACGATATCCTTGATGCCGGCGTGTTTCAATTGCCGCAGAAGCACCTCCAGGATTGGCATATCCCCAATCGGCATGAGAGGCTTTGGAAGAATCCTTGTATAAGGCGCGAGACGCGTGCCTTTTCCGCCGGCCAGAATCACAGCCTTCATTGAGCACCTGTCCTAAAATTCATATTTGCCGACCTGATACATGTCGAGGTGGGAACGAATCCATTCGACGGTGCGCGCCAGCCCCTCGTCAAGTGAGACGCGGGGCTCCCACTTCAGGACCTGCCTCGCCAGCGAATTGTCCGAGAGAAGCTGCAGAACTTCCGATTTGTCCGGGCGCAAGCGGGCCGGATCCTGCCTCACCTCGACCTGCCGGCCGACGATTTGCATGATCCTCGCTGCCAGTTCTCCCACGCGTATCCCCCGGCCGGTTCCCAGGTTGAAGGTCTGCCCCTCCACTTGAGCGGCTTCGGCGGCCCGAATGAACCCCTCCACGGTGTCGTCGACGTAGGTAAAGTCCCGGAAGGTATCGAGATTGCCCAGCTGAATGGAATCGGCCGTGAGCGCCTGCGTGATGATTGTCGGAATGACCGCCCGGCCGGATTGCCGCGGGCCAAACGTGTTGAACGGTCGTACGGTCACAACCGGCAGACCGTAGGTGCAATAAAAACTCTCGACCAGCTTATCTGCACCAATCTTGCTCGCCGAGTAGGGAGACTGTCCCTGCAGGGGATGTGATTCGTCCATGGGAGTGTAGCGCCCCGTGCCATAGACTTCGCTGGTGGAGATATGTACCAGGCGCGCGACCTGATTTTGCCGGCAAGCTAGTAAGACATTGAGCGTGCCCAGAAAATTACTCTCCGCCACTTCGCGTGGGTGGAGATAAGAGTATGGAATGGAGATCAGCGCTCCAAGATGAAAGACGATATCCATCTCTTCGGTTGCCTGCAAGATTGCCGAGGCGTCTCGAATATCCCCGCCAATGACCTGGATTTGTGCGGTGACGGCTGGCGATAACTTCCGGATCAAACCCGGATCGCCGCGTGAGTTATAGCGCACAAAGGCGTGTACTTGCGCGCCCTCTCCATGGAGTCTCTCGACCAGATGGCTGCCAATAAATCCCCCGGCACCTGTAATCAGTACAGTCTTATTTTGCCAGAATTTACTCATCTCTGATTTGCTGCTACCGGCAGTCCTAGTTGAGGATTTTTGGAATCCGTCAACCAGATGTATAACGTGCGCATCATGTCTGAAATCAGCACAAGCCGGATATTCGTTCTGATGCAAAGCTCCAGTATGCGCTGATGGTCTTCATCGCCGGCACTGGATACGGCCAGCATAATCAGGCCCACATCATGGTTTTTGACGATCACCGGAATGTCGGCAGTCGTGCCGATGACCCAGGCGCCATCAAAGCGCATGCCCTGTTTGAGCGGATCGTCATCCACGATTCCGATGATCGAGAAGGCGTGCCGGAATGTGTTGCGGCGCAATAGCCAGCTTGCAAACTCGTTTCCCTGGCCGGCACCCACGATGAGCACGCGTTCCCCAACCGAAAAAGTGTTGCGCCTTGAAAGCCAGAATGCGGAAAATCCCGATAGCAGGCGCCAGCGGTAGCGGGCAGCCACAAACCCCATGGTGGTCACAAAGCCAATGAACAACAGCATGGGCGTGGAAATCTCCGGCAGGAACTCAAAGAAATAGTAAAATGCCGAGGTGGTCAGAATAACGATTCCAGATGACACCACGATGCCGAACAAATCCTCCGGGACCGCGCGCGACCATACGACGCTGTTCAGCCCGAGAATGGTATTGATGATGCCGAATCCCAGGGCCAACTCCACGGCGAACAAAATCGCGCGGGGCAAGCCCAGATTGATCGGTCCGGTTGTTCGCCAGACCACCCCGACAATCGCTACCGATAAAAAGGCAATCATGAAATCGAGGATAAACCATGCAAGATTGGATCGCACGAACCTGGAAATCGGTCCGCCGAACAGGTTGCCCTCAAGGATTGGCGTGGAGGCGATGCGCGGCAGCAAAACGGCCAGGGTCCAGAAGATGATGTCGATATCGCCCAGCATGGCATGGTGGCGAACATAGATGCGATCCAACCTCATCTTATCGGGCAGGATGTCCTGGTAGTAGGTGGTCATGAAGTCCGCGCCCGCCAGCATTTTCTCCTCGTCGCGGTAAATGATGCTGGCCGGGCTGGTGATCCCAGGCCGGACGGACAGGACTTCCTGCTGTGCGTCTTTCGGCCACTTCAGGGCAATGTCATAATCTTCGGGACGCGGCCCGACCATGCTCATATCGCCAATCAAAACATTCCACAGCTGCGGCAGCTCGTTGAGCTTTGTGTCGCGTAGCCAGTGCCCGAGCGGTGTGATGCGCGCGTCATCCCGGGCAGTGACCCGGGGACCCTTATGATTCTCCGGGCGCTCGTGCATGGTGCGGAACTTGAGGATTTCAAAGCATTTTCCGCCCTGTCCGGCTCGCCGCCCGCGATAGAAGATGGGGCCGGAGCTTTCCCGTTTCAATAAAACGGTGATCAGCAAAAATACGGGGGAAAGCAGGAGCAGCCCGGCAAAAGCCGCAAGGATGTCGAACCCCCGTTTCAGGGCCCCGTTAAAGAATCGGTCAAGCCCATTCGTTTTTGGCAGACTTCTTTCGGATAATTTATAAACAGTCTCCATGACCTGCATGCTCCTTCGATGTACGCGTTGATGTGTAAATCCACATTAAAATTATAGCTGGGAGATCCGCAAATATGTTTGCAGTGTAATTACAGATTTGTTGCATGTTCATGAGTTTTCCTGGATTAAGTTGGGGGCGATTCACGGCATTTCTTCCCATCTCTGCCAACCCGATCATTCACTTAATATGCTCATTTCATAGACATACTCATTCATCTGGCGTTTTTCAGGCGTGATGTATACCCTTGAAAGTCGAAATCCTCCATGAAGGTAAAAACCATTAACAGACTCGTTGTTGACCGCATCTGTCGTCAACAAGACACTTAAAAGTCCACGCGACTTGGACTCGCGCAAAAACGCGGCGAGAAGCAGATTTCCGATCCCCTTGCCTTGCTCATCCGGATCCACTGCGATCGACATGAGCAGGGCCTGTCCATGGTCAAAAGCTGTACCTTTTACCATAATGAGTCGCTTTAAGAGCCTGAGTGCCATGATTGGGTTTTTCAACACCGGAGGAGCCGAAGCCAGAATAAACCTGGACCAATTGCTTTTGAGAGTCCGACGGTAAAAGCCAGCCGGTTGAGCTGTGCCGACCACGAAGCCTGAGATTGTGTCCTCGTTCAAGCAGACAAAAGCAATATGTGTCTCATCCAGCAAGACACAGCGATAGAACTCGTTCAAAAACCGTGCGCCCAGGGAGGAAAGAAAAAAGCCCTGAAACGACGCCAGGTGGACCTCCACAACGCTTGAAATATCACCCGGATTCATTGCCCGGATCTCATCCATGACGCCTCCCCGCAAATTCTTGATATAGGTCCCAGGTTTGCTCAAACATCCGAGAGATCGTGTAGTTGCGCAAGACCAGTTCACGCGCAGAGGAACCATAGTTGGCCGCCACCTCCGGTTCAGCCACAAACCGCAGGACTGCATTGGCCGCCTGCTCAGGAGAGTGGATGTCCACAAGTAGGCCCGTTTTCTCGTGCTCGATGAGTTCGGCGTTCGGCGGTATGGATGTGGCGACGATCGGGCGGGCGGAAGCCATCGCCTCGAGCAGGGAAATGGAGAGTCCCTCTCGCAGGGAAGTGGTCACAAAAATATCCATGCTGCTGAGCAATTGCGGAATGTCGGTCCGAAATCCCAAAAAGCGAACCCTTTCACGCAGACCCAGCTCGTTTGCCAGTGTCTCCAATGCGGAACGGTCTGGGCCATCGCCGACGAAAACGAACACAATGGGTATGTCAAGTGAACTGCGCAGAATTTTCGCTGCGCGGAGCAGGGTGGGAAAATCCTTATCAGAGGCGAGTCGCCCCGTGGTGCCGATAATCATCACCCTCGCATCCAATTTCAATTCACGGTGCAGGACATTGGCGCAATCCGTCTGCAAAAATGGAGCTGGATCGATCCCGTTCGGTATGACCACCAGTTTGCGGTGGGGCGCGAGGTGAAAATCCTCGGCATGTTTCGCAACCGCGTGTGACACACAGATGCCGCGCGTGGAGGCTGCCGTCGCAAGATATTCCAGCGGCGTGAAAAGCAGACGTTCCCACCGGCCTGAGAATTCGTTTACGGTCCAGGCGGCCTGGTGATGGAAGACCCCCGGTACTTGCGCCAGCCGTCCGGCCAGCCTTCCGAGCACGCCGGGTGTGGCT
>JBAVVF010000532.1:0-2467 GCA_049697155.1 Anaerolineales bacterium | reverse complement strand
AATTATGACCTTTTACTCCGATTTTCCCAACCAAAAAGCGACCCGCGGCGCGGGTCGCTTTTCGTGGCTTAAATGCCCGGTTAATCGGTCAAAACCAGGTTCCCGGCTGCCATTTTCACGACGATCGTCAGCGTGGAGCCAGAGCCGTCCTGAACGTATTTCTGCCCGTTTTGCGACCAGCCCGAACCGTGACTGATGTTCACGGCCGCGCTTTCGACGGTCACGACTGCATCGACCTCTTCCGGGATGACGAGGCTGACATTCCCAAAGCCCGAAGTGATCGTCACGACCGCGTCGCGCTGGAGTTCACCGCTAAAGTCGAGCGTGTAGTTGCCCGCGCCGCCCGAAAACGTCAGCGTGGAAAAATTCGCGTTCGCCAGGCCTATTAATTTCACGTCAGAAGCGCCAGTCTCATAGCGCAGAATGGACATCTCGGTCTGATTCGGCTCGCTGAAGGAAAGATCGACGTTCGCGGCGCCATCCTTCACCGTCAGGCTTTTCAGCGCAAGCCCGCCCAGCTCCAGTTCCCCATCGTACGCGCCAGCCTCTACGGTAAGGTCCATTGGCGCATTGCCCAGCTGCAGATCCCACTCGTTCTTCATGTCATCCAGGGGCGGAAGGTCGTGGAAATCGCCCTGCCTGATCTCGATATCGCTGCCGCTTTTTCGAATTTCCGGCTTCAGGTCCTCGACATTGTAAACCGCGGTCCCTTCAACGAGGGACTGCGCGCCCGGGGATAATGTCAATTTGCCCGCGCCAAACGAAATCGTCAAACGCGTCTCGTCCGATTCGGGGTCGGCCACCGTTATGGCTTCCTCGACCTCCGGGCCGGCCTTTGGCCGGTCTGGCAGGTCAAAGCTGAACCCGCACGCCATGGAAACGAGTACGAGCGCAAGAATTGCTAAAATGACTTTTACATTCATGAAAAATCTCCTTCTGTGTTTCTTTATACGAAGGAGATTTGGATCGGTTGCAGAACGACAAACTTAAACCACTTTGCGACCTTTTGGTAATTCCTGTGGGAGTGCGAATGCCGCATCCAGGGCCTGCTGAAGGGAGCGCGCCTCGATGATCTCGATCCCCTGGGGATACGGCTCGCCCTTGCGCAAAGCTTTTGGCACGATGGCCGTCTTGAACCCCAGCTTCTGGGCTTCGCGCAGGCGGGCCTGCATCTGCCCGGGCATGCGCAGCTCGCCGGCCAGGCCGATCTCGGCGATCAGGACGGAATCGGCTTTGACGGGGATGTCCCGCCAGGAGGAAGCGATGGCTGCTGCAATTGCGAGGTCCGCGGCCGGCTCATCGATCTGCAGTCCGCCGACGACGTTGACAAAGGTATCCTGTTCGGCAAGCTTCAGCCCCACGCGGCGGGTCAGCACCGCCGTGATGAGGAGCAGGCGGTTGAAATCCACACCGTTGGCCGTCCGGCGGGCGTTGCCGAATTGAGTCGGAGAGGTCAGTCCCTGCACTTCGACCAGGATGGGGCGCGTGCCTTCCATCGTCACGGCGATGGCCGAACCGGCGGCGTTGATCATCCGTTCGGCGAGGAAGGCCTCGGACGGATTCGTCACTTCAGCCAGCCCGCCCTCGCGCATCTCGAAGACACCCACCTCCGAGGTCGCGCCGAAGCGGTTCTTCACCGAACGCAGCAGGCGATAGGCCTGGAAACGGTCGCCTTCAAGATATAGGACGGTGTCCACAATGTGCTCGAGGACGCGCGGCCCGGCGATGGTCCCTTCCTTGGTGACGTGCCCGATCACGAAGACGGAGATGCCGCTGGTCTTGGCCAGCTCGCGCAGCTGCGAGGAGCACTCGCGCACCTGCGAAACCGACCCGGCCGAGGAATCCATGTTCGAGAGATAGACGGTCTGGATGGAGTCAACGATCAATAGATCCGGTTTTACTTCGCTGATGTGGTTGAAGATGATCTCGAGATTGGTCTCTGTGACCAGCAACAGGTTTTTGGGCAGAGCGGAATCTTTTTTGGGGTTTGGCCCCTGACCGTTGGGCTGTGCCCCTACCAGACGCGTCGCGCGCATCTTGATCTGCCGTTCGGATTCCTCGCCGGAGACGTACAGCACGCGCTGCGTCGCGGCCATCTCCATGGCCATCTGAAGCATCAAGGTGCTTTTTCCGATCCCGGGATCGCCGCCGACCAGCACGATCGAGCCAGGGACGATGCCCCCGCCGAGGACGCGCGCGAACTCTCCGATGGGGAGCTTGATGCGGTCTTCCGCGTCGGAGGAGATATCGCCGATCGAGCGCGGCGCCGAGCGGCCCGTCAGCCCGCGGACGGCCGTGCTCTTGGCAGCCGGTTCCTCATGAATGACTTCCTCGACCATGCTGTTGTACGATCCGCACTGCGGGCACTTGCCCATGTAGGTCGCGGCAACCCGCCCGCATTCCTGACAAACATAACGTGTATGTGTTTTGGCCATCTAAACCTCGTAGGGGCGACGAATGCGTCGCC
>JBAVVF010000531.1:0-3841 GCA_049697155.1 Anaerolineales bacterium | reverse complement strand
GCTCGAGGCCCAGCGCACAAGACCAGGCTAATCGCTAACAGCTAACAGCTGTTAGCGATTAGCAAACCCCAAAATCACCCTTATCACAGTATAATCTCGCCGCTTTTATAATCATGACTTTGTTGAGTGTGGACCAGGCGCGTCAGCGCATCCTTTCTCACTTCCAACCCGTCACAACTGAAACACTTCCGCTCACGGGCTGTTCGAACCGCGTGCTTGCACAGGATATCCGCGCGGCCAATGACCTGCCCCCCTTCGACAACTCCTCCATGGATGGATTCGCGGTCCGCGCCACGGATGTGAAAGAGGCGGCCGCCGATTCGCCACGCAGCCTGCGCGTGATCGCGGACATCCCGGCCGGGTCCCACCCAACAGTCTCTCTCGGCGCGGGCGAGGCCGCGCGCATCATGACCGGCGCGCCGACTCCTACCGGAGCAGATACCGTCATCCCCGTGGAGGATACGGACTTCAACAATCGAGACGCCGGGACGCCTGCCCCAGGCAAAGTAAAGATCCTCAAGCCCGCAGAACCGGGCGCAAACATCCGCCCGCGCGGCATGGATATTCGGGCGGGCAACATCGTCCTGCAGAAAGGACGCACTCTCCGGCCCCAGGACCTCGGCCTGCTGGCTATGCTCGGGTTTGGACAGGTGTCCGTCCACCGGAAGCCGCGCGTGGCGTTGTTTTCGTCGGGCGATGAGCTGCTCGACGTGGATGCGCAGCTCGAACAGGGCAAGATCCGCGACTCCAATTCCTACACCCTGGCCGCGCTGATCGAAGAGGCAGGCGCAGAGGTGATTCGCCTGGGCGTTGCCAAAGATAGTGAGGAAGCTGTAAAGTCCCTGCTCGAAAAAGCCGTCCAACTCAATGTGGACTTGATCCTCTCGTCGGCGGGGGTCAGCGTGGGCGCGTTCGACTTCGTCAAGCAAGTCATCGAATCCGATGGCAGGGTGGATTTCTGGCGGGTCAACATGCGTCCCGGGAAGCCCGTCGCATTCGGCGAATATGGCAGACTTCCGTTCATCGGACTGCCCGGGAACCCGGTCTCGGCGTTTGTGGGGTTCGAGGTCTTCGTGCGCGCCGCCCTGCAGCGCCTGCGCGGCTCCTCGGACGGAGTCCGGCCGACGGTCCGGGTACGCTGCGAGGAGCAGATCGATTCGGATGGACGTGAGAGCTACCTGCGGGCGCAAATCCGTGAGGAAAACGGCACTTTTCTCGCCCGCCTGACCGGTCACCAGGGTTCCGGGAACCTGCATTCGCTGGTACAAGCAAACGCTTTACTTATTATCCCCGCTGGTGTAAAATGCGTGCCTGCTGGTGAGGAACTACAAGCCTGGTTGATCTGAGGATACATGGAAAAACGCCTGTCACAGCTCGCAATTGCACTGACAATTATCGGGCTGCTGATCGCCACCTACATGACCATTTACAGTATTACATCGAATGACACAATGTGTATCGGCTCGAAGGACTGTTCGGTCGTGAACGCCAGCCGCTACTCGAAGCTGTACGGTATCCCTGTGGCCGTGCTGGGCATAGCTGGCTACGCGGCCATTCTGGCAGTGCTCCTGCTCGAGCAAAGAATACCCTTCCTGCAGCAAAACGGCTCACTGGTCTTTTTCGGGTTATCCCTGGCCGGTTTCCTTTTCACGTTATATCTGATCTATGTGGAGGTCGCCCTGATCAAGGCATACTGTCCATTTTGTATTGCATCCCAGAGCGCGATGACCCTTATTTTCATCCTCTCGGTTATACGCGTAGTTCGCCAACCCTAATTTCAGGAGGAAAGCATGCCCCGCATCAAGTGTCATTACGCAGATTGTGTTTTCTTGGATGAAGGTTATTGCAGTGCCGCTGCAGTGGAAATCGATCCGGACACAGGCTGTGCCACCTACTCCCCCAGCGACGAGGCGGCCGTCGCTGAGGACTGGGAGGAGGAAGAGCTGGAAGAGTGGGAGGACGACGATTCGGAAGATGAAGACGATGAGCTTTGGGATGAGGAGGAAGACGAGTTCTAGCGGAGCATTCCAGGCCATACAGCGAAACTTTGAAACGCCTTCTCGGATCGAGGAGGCGTTTTTGCAACTATAATTCGAACAGGTACCAATATCTCCGTTCAATAAAATCGCGTTGCCAGACAGGAGAGCCGATGGACGTGCTGTACAGAGCGTTGTTTTCCATAGCAGGAGTTGCGATATTTTCCTATCTAATCAGCATCATCCTTCCCTTGCTTTTCAACCTCTCGTCCCGCTCGCAACGGTTGAAAACCATCATAGGGTTCTGCGTCGCTGCAGTGGGAATCTTTATCTCCATTACTTTCTACAACGAGCTTCGTGAAATTCCGAAGAACCCCGAACAAATATCCATTGAAAGCCTTGCAGACCGGATGTCCACACAGGATCATTTGTGGGTATCCCTATCGGATGGGCAATGGGACTGTCAGAATATGGCCTTCACTGGCCGCGACACCTTCGCCGCCCTCTTGAATAAAGCCGAAACGGTGGTCGTTGTCGTCTCCTTCGATGAGGAAAAGACCTGCCGGGAGCTGCGCGGATTTCAGCCGTCCGGCCGGCTTGCCAAACCGGTGGACAGGCAGTTTATTTATATATCCAACTACATTGATTTTTCCAAATACGATCTGGCTGCCCCGATCCTGAATCTTTGCGCGTACTGTGGAAGGCTAAATTCCCAGCTCGGCATCGGTGCAGGGGTCTTTTTCACATTGTTTGGACTGTTTTTCGATATCAGACATCGCGTTGAATCGCATACAGCAGGACTCCCGCCGCGACCGCAAGATTTAATGAACTGACCCTGCCCTTCATCGGCAGGGAGACTTCCACATCACAAGCCTCCCGCTGGGCGGGCGCAAGTCCTTTCTGTTCATTGCCCAGCACCAAAACCCAGGGCGCCCGGGTGACGAGTGTCCGATAGTCCACATCGCCGCGGGCCGATGTGCCGATCAACTGATATTGCCCTTTGCGGGACCACTGAACAAACTCGTCAAAGGAAGCCTGGGCGACCGGCTTCCAGAATATCGTGCCCATGCTGGAACGGATGACGGTCGGGTGATAGAGCTCGACTCCGCCGTCGAGCAGGAATAGCGCGTCGGCCCCGACCGCGTCCAGCGTGCGCAGGATCGTCCCCACATTGCCAGGGTCCTGAGGCGCGACCAGGGCCGCGGCAGTTTTGACCGATTCGAGATCCCCGATTCCAATTTTCCGTTGCCGGAGGACCGCCAGGATGCCCTGGGGGTTGTCCTTGTCCGCCAGGGATTCCATCACCTGCGCGGAGACAGGCTGAGAGGTTGGACCGAGGCGCGCAATCAGATCGCGAGCAAAATCGCTGCTCAGCAGGTCGGGCGCGTAAAGCACTGCATCGACGTCCCAGCCTGCCTCGACAGCCTCCCCCACGTGATGGATACCCTCCACCAGGAAGGTTCCGCTTTCGAGACGCGCTTTCTTCTGGCGCAGGGCCCGTGCCTGCTTGATGAGTGGATTGCCGGGGCTGGTGATCAGGGGTTTTTGCATAGGACCGATTTTAGTACCAAACAAAAAGATAGGCTCTTAAACTTTGGGTTTCTTCGCGGTGAGAATGGAATGCCTACTCCGCCGGGACGACTTTCAGCTTTGCCGTCATCCCGGAAACGATATGGCCTTGCGTCCGGCAGATGACCTGATACTCGCCGGGCTCGCTTGGGGCTGTAAACGTCGTGTTGACGGAACCACCGGGCTGCAGCTCGACCTCCCAGTATACGTTGGGAACGTCTTCTTCATCGAAGAACTAACCGGCCTTCGTACCCAGTTTCATAATTACAAAGTTATGTACCACTGCCCCATTATTC
>JBAVVF010000530.1:0-7295 GCA_049697155.1 Anaerolineales bacterium | reverse complement strand
TATTTATTCCTCGTCCAATTTCAGGACTGCCATGAACGCGTCCTGGGGGATTTCCACATTCCCAACCATTTTCAGACGTTTCTTGCCCTTCTTTTGTTTCTCGAGCAGTTTCTTCTTGCGGGTAATGTCGCCGCCATAGCATTTCGCCAAAACGTCCTTGCGCGTGGCTTTGACGTTGGCCCGCGAGATCACGCGTCCGCCGGCCGAGGCCTGGATGGCCACGTCGAACAACTGGCGCGGGATCAATTCCTTGAGCTTGGTAATGAGACGCTGACCTTTGTGAAAGGCATCCTTCTGATGGACAATGGTCGCCAGGGCATCGACCGGTTCGCCGTTGACGAGGATCTCAAGCTTCTGCAGCTCATCCGGGCGATATTCAAGGAACTGATAGTCCAGGGAAGCATAGCCCTTCGTACGCGACTTCAGGTCATCGAAGAAGTCCACGATGATTTCGGAAAGCGGGATTTCATAATCGAGCTGGACACGGTGCGGCGCCGGATATTCCTGCTGCTTGAAAACGCCGCGGCGCTTGGTCACCAGGTCCATGATGGGGCCGTAGTAATCGGTGGGGGTGATGATCTCGATCGTCATCCACGGCTCGCGGATCTCCATGACCTGTGATTCGTCCGGCAGTTCGGCAGGCGAGTCGACCGGCCGGGTCGATCCGTCGAGCAGCACGACCTCATACTCCACCGAGGGCGCGGTGAAAAGAACGTCGAGGTCATATTCACGTTCGATGCGCTCCTGGATGATCTCCATGTGGAAGAGTCCCAGAAAGCCGGCCCGGAACCCAAATCCCAGCGCCTGGGAGGTTTCGGGCTGGAAGGTCAGCGAGGCATCGTTGAGCTGGAGTTTGTCGAGCGACTCGCGCAGGTCACTGTAGTCGTCCGCTTCGACGGGATAGATGCCCGCGAAGACCATCGGCTTGGGAGTGCGGTATCCGGGCAGAGGCTCGGAGGCGGGATGCGCGGCGCTCGTGATCGTGTCGCCGACGCGGCATTCGTGGACGGTCTTGAATCCCGTTGCGATATAGCCGACCTCGCCCGAGCCCAGCGCCTGGACCGGTTTCATGCCCGGCGCGAAGATGCCGATTTCCACGGGGCGCATGTCCACTTTGGTGGCAAACATGCGCAGGACCTCCGCAGCCTTGAGGGAACCTTCCACGACGCGCACATAGGCGATGACACCCTTGTAGGGATCGTAATGCGAATCAAAGATGAGGGCCCGCAAAGGTACATCGTCGGCGTCGCGCGGCGGCGGGACGCGCCTCACGATCGCTTCGAGGATCTGCTCGACGTTGAGTCCCTCCTTGGCCGACACCTGGATGACATCCAGCGGATCGACCCCCAGCAACACACCGACGTCTTCCGCGACCTCGTCGGGGCGCGCGGACGGCAGGTCGATCTTGTTGATGACGGGGATGACCGTCAGGTCGGCGTCGAGGGCCTGATAGAGGTTGGCCAGCGTCTGGGCTTCGATGCCCTGGGTCGCGTCGACGACGAGCACAGCGCCCTCACAGGCTTTGAGCGCCCGGCTGACCTCGTACCCGAAATCCACGTGTCCGGGCGTATCGATCAGGTTGATCTCGTATTGCTGGCCATCTTTGGCCGTGTAATACATGCGGACGGCCGAGGCCTTGATCGTCACGCCTTTCTCGCGTTCGAGGTCCATGGTATCGAGCACCTGCTCGGTCATGTCGCGTTCAGAGATCGCGCCGGTCAGCTGGAGCAGGCGGTCGGCCAGTGTGGATTTGCCATGGTCGACATGGGCGATAATGCAGAAATTTCGAATGTGATCTGTCATACTGCTTTCGGAATGAAACCACTCGTTTCTAGAAAATTCTATGCACAGTTGAAACACACAAATAATAAAATTTCAACGCAGTACTATTGTAGTTGCGTGCGGAAGTATAACTCAATTAATTACCACTGAGACACAGAGAGCGCAGAGATTCTTTAAGTATGTGGGGACACAGCGAGACGGGTTTTCATCAAAACCTTTTCGGGTTCGGCTGTGCCCTCTCCCAATTCCCAACTACCAATTTACCAACTACCAATTCCCAACCGGCTATATCTTTTCCAGCAGTTCCGTCTTCTTCTTCTGAAATTCGGCTTCGGAGATGATGCCTCGCTTGCGAAGGTCATCCAGTCTTGCAATTAATCCGGGAATATCGCTGGACGCGACGGTTCCAACTCCTGAATCGCCGTCGAAGCCGAGGCGTTCCTTGGCGTTGAGCATTGCGGTTTTGAACCCGACAGGGTCATTGATCTCGTGGAAGAGATTTGCCCCGATCTCACTGGCGGTCAGGATCTCGATGTCCCCGTAGCCAAACATCCTCCCGAAAAAGGACTGGCTCATCTTCACATCGTTGACTTTTTCCAGGGAGGAGTCCACCACATCCTTGTTGAACACGCCTGAGAGCTGGATCACGCGGCGGTTCGTCACAATGTAGGCTTTGTTGCGCCAGACCAGGACGTCATTCAGGATGCCAAAGCCCGGCACCAGCAGAAGGATCAGGCCATAGATGGCCGGGGGATAGAAGGGAGTGGCTACCAGTATTCCCACAAGCAGGAGCGCGATCAATGAGATTTCAAGGAAGATCTTTCCAAAGAGCACAAACCAGTGCTGGTGTGCCTCCAGCAGGATCTGTTCGTTTTCAGCCAGCAGCCCCTCAAGATATGTGTTTGCCATTGTTTCTCTCCTCTTCCAACGAGAATGTCATGACGCAATTATTGTAACATGCCGGATAATCCTCTCGCTCTCTCCCCGCCCGGGCCTGATTCCGCTTAAAATAGGCGCATGCCAACCTATGATTTTATCTGCAACAAATGCAATCAGCGTTTCGACGTGTTCCTGACGTTCGATGAATACGGCAAAAAGACCGTGACCTGCGTCCACTGCGGCAGCCGGGACGTGCGCCGCCGTATGACGAAGGTCCGCGTGGCAAAATCGGACGAGGGCCGCCTGGAAGGCATGGCCGACGAGTTCTCCGGCTTCGAAGGCCTCGAAAATGATCCCAAAGCCATGGGACAGATGATGCGCAAGATGGGAAGAGAGATGGGAGAGGACGTCCCGCCGGAGTTCGACGAGGTCGTTGACCGGCTGGAGGCGGGGCAAAGCCCGGAGGATATCGAAAAGTCCATCCCGGACCTGGGCGGAGATGATATGTAGGGGCACAGCACACCTGCCCCTGCAATTTACAACATTTTCTCGATCACCTGGCGGTGTTCGGCGAAGTGCTCCGTGGTGTCACCCAGCACCCACAACAGGAGGGGGCGTTTCTGGGGATCGTCCGCGTTGCGCGGCTTCAACAGATCCTCGAAGGACATGGACTCCAGTCTGGCAGTCAATTTCTCATAGGTCAGCTTCAAATCATCCATGACATCTTCGATCGAACGATCCTTGTTGCGTTCGAACAAGACCGGGTTGATCACTTCCATATCCCAGTCTTCGATCACTTTTTTGGACACCCCAAAGACTTCATGGGCGGGACGCTTATCCATGTGATGGCCCATCAGCAGGTTCATCCATTCCACGAGGTGGGCGAGATTATCCTTCGGCGACCAGCCGCCCGCGTCCGGCACGGACATCTTCCGCTTCTCGGTGAGTTTCGCAACCACATCCAGGAGGGCCTTCCACTCACGCCGGATCGCAGACATCAATTCGGCTTTGCTGCCCGGAACCCATTCTTCAGTACTCATAAATCATCTCCTTTAATAAGCTTTCCCGGCTCGAGTTTTTCCTTCTCCGCGCCTCTGCGCAGGATCCAGGCATCGCCGCGCACAAGCGTCGTCTTCTTCCCTTCCACCTTCACATAGGCGCCGTCACTCAGCATGACCACCGGATTATCGTGAAAGGTATGGTAATCGGAAAGCCAGTCGTCGTGTGCAGACATGCCATAGGTATCCGGCATATAGTGGGCAAGGAAGTTGAATGGCGAGGCATTCAACCCGGCGAAGTGCGGCGTCTCGACGGCATTCAAATCCTTGGCCGTCAGGATGTTCGGCCCGCACAGGATCATCCCGGCGCTGAAGCCGACCACCGGCAGACCGGATTGCACTTTTTTGCGAAGATACGGCATCAAGCCGCTGACATGCAGTCGCTGGTTGAGCAGGAATGTATTCCCACCCGAGATATAAGCCACATGCGCGCGCCGGAGGACGGACTCCATGGCCGGCAAATCCATCTGCTCGGTATCGATCAATTCGATGCGGGCCAATTTTTCAAAGGATCGCACCGTGTAGTCGAGCCACTGATTGACGTTTAGCGAAGCCTGCGGCAGAAACGCGACCAGGGGGTCCGATTTGCTGGCAAGGTGGGGGCGGCAGGCCTCCAGAACCCAGCGAATGTCGCGGTCACCCGGCGTGGAAAGCAGATGGAGCGTGATCATATCGTTAAAAGGATTGGATATCCTTCTCTGAGTCGGCTGTCATGAGCAGATTGTAACGCAAAGTAGGGCAGAGCAAGCTCCGCCTACGAAATAAAAATTCCTCTCCGATTTTTGGAAGGAGAGGAATTTATCTATCGTGAAGGCAGGAACTAATAACGCTTGTTGCCGCCGCGCTGGGCCGGACGGCGGGTGTGTCCGCTGCCACGACCGGGAGGGCCGCTGCGCTCTTCGCGCGGACGCGCCAGGCTGACTCTCAGCTCGCGATCACCCATGTTATAGCCGTTAAACATGCTGATGGCCTTCTGCGCCTCGGCCTGGTTGCTCATCTCCACAAAAGCGAAGCCTTTCGATTGGCCGCTGTCACGATCCTTGATTAAAGCTACGGATGCAACAGTCCCGGCCTGAAAGAAGAGGGTGCGCAGATCATCTTCCGTGGTTGAGTATGACAGATTTCCAACATACAGCTTTGATTCCATATTTTCTCCTAACAAGAACGCCCGCCAGCCAGCGGGCTAATGAGTAAATCAGGTGTGAGACGACCTCGGAAGAGTATCACCAGACCCTGTGACGACAGGGTCAGTATATCACACGGGCTGACCCGTAAAGCCTCTACCTTCTTTGCAACCTTCCCAGCACAACCAGCCTCAATTCCTCCTGGACTTCATCCCATTTGCGGCCCGCATTCATCACCACCCAGCGGTTCGGCTCCGCTTTGACCATTTCCGAATACCCGGCCCGGACGCGTTGATGGAACTCGACGGTATATGCATCCAGGCGGTTCCACTCGTTTTCCTTCTTCTTTCTGCGCAGCCCTTCCTCCACATCCACATCCAGCAGGACGGTCAGATCCGGGACCAGCCCGCCCGTCGCATATTTCACCAGCGTGCGGACCTGTTCCAGGTCCTGCTGGTGGCCGTAGCCCTGATAGGCAATTGTCGAGTCGGAGTAGCGGTCGGAAATCACGATCTCGCCGGCCTTCAGGCGCGGCTGGATGACCTGCTCCACGATCTGGGCCCGGGCGGCCTGGTAGAGCAGCGTCTCGGCCCGCGGATGCATCTCAACGTTCTTCAGATCGTGAATCACGGCGCGGATCTGCTCGCCGATGGACGTCCCGCCCGGTTCGCGCGTCGGAAATACAGTGTAGCCCTTCTCACGCAAAAATTCGACGAGATAGGGAATGTGCGAGGTCTTGCCGGAGCCTTCGGGGCCTTCGAGGGTAATGAACATAGGTTACCGATCTTTTGTTTCTAAATATTGATCGAGCAGGGCTTTGAAGCCATAGCCGATCTTCAAATGATCGGTTTCGCAAGGCTTGAAAAATTGAAGAACCTGGCCTTCGCCCAGCAGGAGCGTCTCGCGTGACGCCTGGACCCTTGCCGTATAAACATGCTGGTCGACAATAAAGAGCGGATGTTCCCGGTCGTAGCGCTTCCAGAAGGTTAATTGGGCTTTCAAACCGGTTTCCTCCTCCAGCTCGCGGTGGGCAGCCGTCTCGGGCATTTCGCCCTCCTCCACCTTCCCGCCGATCAGCGTCCAGTGATTGGGATAGGTAATGGTCGCCTTGTTATCACGCAGCAGCAGCAAAACCTGGCCTTCCGCGTTCTCGACAATAATAGCTACACAGGGAATACGTTTCATGATTATTTGCCTGATCCTTGGGGTCCTGTGAAGGTAAGCAACCCTGCTAAGATTGATTATATATATTTAACACAATTTGAACATATTTCCTTAATTTTCCTGTCATAATCGCGGACTAGAATTTTTGCCGAAAACCACTACTGAAACAGAAAACATGACCAACCCTGAAATTAAGGTTTCGAGGTGGGTCATGTTTGTTAAAGCCCTAGGACGCTGACACCTGCACTGCACCAAACGCACGATTTGCTAAAGCAAATCGGGTGCAAGTGTTCACGCAGAAAAACGCAGACGTTTCCTTTGAATCAGCGTTTACACTTGCACCTGTCCTTTTTCACTATGCCACTTCACAACTCGCAATCCCAGGCTGGCGTCACTGGCTGTTTCCTTCCGCAGGCAGCGCGTTCAGGGCGGAGGTCAGGGCAAAGCGCTCCGAGGACATGAGGGTCTGCACCATTAACTGCTTGCTTTGCGTTTGTCCCTGCCGGCCGGGAGAGACTACGAAAGCCGTCAGGTAAAACGGGAACGTACTGCACGTCCTGCAGGTGCGGGTGTAGAACTCGACCGAGGGCAGGGTCGTGTCGATGCGCAGCAGCTGCGCCAGACCCGCAAAATCCCTGCGCTTGATCAGTTCGACGGCCCTGTCGATTGCCTCGGGCTGCAAACCGCCGATATGATCGCCCTCGGGGACCCAGGCATCGCAGTGCTCGCAGAACATTTCCTTCGATTTCCCATATGCAGTCCCAATGGCCGCTCCTCCGATAAAGACCAGCTCCACCAGCCAGTAGACCCACGTAAACATGCCAAGGTTGAGAGGCGACCGACTGCCGCTGGCAGGCCCGACGTCGGAAATTGACACGCCTTCCCTGGCTTCGAGCAGGAAAAAGCCCGGGAAACCGGGGAAGCCCGTCTCTTCGACCAGGATATAGTCAATGTAGGCTTGCACATCTTCATCCGCCGCAGGCTCACCATATTCGGCAACCACCTGAGCCTGAATCTCCCGGGCGCCATCACTGCGGAACTTTAGATAATCAAAGTAGTGCATGCTCGCGAAGATCAGCACCGCCGCGAATACACCTGCCACCACGACGACCAGGGGTGAACGGATTTTTTGGCTCACACCAATGGATTTGAGAATCAGCCCGGCAGCCAGCCCCATCAGTGCCGGAAAAACCAGGATCAGGTAGATGAACCTGCCGATGAACGAGGTAACTCCACCGATCACAATTCCCCCGACCAGCATGGCAACAAAAAGCAGCAGAAGTCCTTG
>JBAVVF010000529.1:0-13241 GCA_049697155.1 Anaerolineales bacterium | reverse complement strand
GGTAAAATTCCTGCAAAGCGCTGCCTGGATATTTCAAATGGTGGAAGACATCGGTCATGATCAGATCCGAAACCGATTCGTCGGCGAAGGATAGTTTGTAGGCATTTTCGACCTGGTCGATCCACGGGTTGGGGAACAGATCGGTGCGCAGACAGTCAGGGATGACTTCCTTGATGTTGCCGAGCCCGGAACCCAGTTCGACGATCTTGTGGCCAGGCACATTGCTCAGCTTTTTTGAGATAAGCCGGTAAAAATCCCCATATAGTATCCTGAGCAAAGGCTTGCGATTCCAATATTCGCTGTTCTTCTGGATAAAATCCTGATGCAGGTCGATTCCCATTAAGATTACCTTTGTGATGTGAATATGATCATAGGTGTCCGTTGCTGTAATACAGCGCCAGAAGACAATGGTTGAAAACACTACATATAGTAAACAGCCGGTACAGGGTAGCCTGATCCCTGATCAGCAGCAGGGGAGCAAAAAGAGCATAGGTCAATGGCGGGTAGAACCCAATGTAATAAGGCGACTTGTTCTCGACCAGCAATCCTCTGAGCAGATCGATCTGTCCCTGGTCGTTTCGGCCAGCAGCAGACGGACTCCCAGCAGAATAAAGACCGCCGAAATCTCAACCCCCAATATCCAGACAGGCTGCGCAGCCTCTCTTCCGGCAAGCGCGGCTGCGATCAGCAAGGACAATGCGATTTCTGCCATGCCGGTGATGATCAATCCCCGTCCCGCTTTTTGAACAGCCATGTGACAGCCTCTTCCTGCTAGACGAACTTTATGCGCCGCGCAGCAAAAGCGACCATGCGCAGGAGCAGCATTCCGTGCTTCCAGCGTGAGATGTTTGTCGAACCGTAGGTCCGTTCGCGGTAGCGGATCGGCAGGTCGATGATCTTCAGGTTGAGCTTGGCCGCGCCGAAGATGAGATCGTAGTCGCCGAACGGGTCGAAGTCGCCGAAGTAGGAACGATTGGCAGCGATCTTCTCGTAATCCCTTTTCCAGAGGACTTTCGTGCCGCACAACGTATCCTTGATGGGCTGTCCGAGCAGCCAGGAAAAAGCCATGCTGAAGAATTTGTTGCCCAGAAAATTCAGCGTGCGCATGGCTTCCTTCTCCATGGGGTAGACCAGACGCACCCCGTTGATGAATTCACCTTTCCCCGAGACCAGAGCCTCGTAGAAACGCGGCAGATCCTCCGGGGGGACGGTCAGGTCGGCGTCCAGGATCATCAGGACATCCCCCCGGGCTTTGGCGTAGCCCAGCCGGACCGCGTCAGCCTTGCCGATGCCGGGCTGGCGCAGGAGCAGGCTCGGGGTCGCAGGATGCGCGGCCATCTCCCGCTCGATGGCCGCGTACGTGTCATCCTTCGAATGCCCCTCGACAAAGACCAGCTCGGTCGCGCTCCCCATCTGCGGGATCCGCTCGAAGATCGCTTTGATGTTGCCGGCTTCGTTGCGGGCCGGGACGATGATCGAGACAACCGCTTCGGGCGCCCGCTCCGGCGTGGGACGCGCGATCACCAGGTTGGAGAGTGCCAGTCCGTAAAATGGCCACAGACGCACCAGGAAACTATTCGCAAATCCCCCGAGCGGCAGGGGCCAGAGGATCTCCTGCGTCACGCGGATCGTTTCGAAGCCGGCCAGACGCAGCAGGCCGTTGACATCCTCGCGGGTCAGCCAGTTTTGATACAGGTTGGAACTGGCCAGGTTCAGTTTGCGGGCCAGGCTGAGCGGGAATTGCCACAGCCGGCTGTAAAAATTAATCAGGATGCGGGTGTGAGGGGTGCAAAGCGGCTTGAGCTGTTCGAAGACCCGCTGCACATCCCAAAGATCGTTGACCAGGTCCGACAAAATGATCACGTCAAACGTTTCGTTGAGCCCGGAAAGATCGTGCGCGTCGGCCTGCAGGAACGTAAGTTCCGGGTGACGCTGCCGGGCACAGGCGATCATTTCCTCGGAAAAATCGATCCCGACGCCGCGCGCCGGCTGGAGCGCGGCCAGCAGGTCCCCTTCGGCACAGCCGACTTCGAGGACGTTCTGATTCGGGCTGACGTGGAAACGGTAGATCTGCTGCAGACGGCGGTGGTACCAGCCACCCATGCCGTGCCAGGAACTGCGTTTGCGGGCCATCGCATCCCAGTGAGCGATGCGGCCCTGTTGATAGGTTTTTTCGGCGGAGCCGGAGAGCGGAGCAGGTGTCATAGTTGCTAGATTGTACGTGGAGAAGGGAGGATTGAAAAGGTGACTTACTTTCTGGTGCTTATGCTATACTGCGAAATCATCTGCGCGTCATCGCCCTGCCATATCTTTCAAAAGGACTTGTTATCACCCCTTACAAACTATGAACGGACAAACTCGCTCAACCATCAAACCCGGCATGACTGTGCTGATCGTCCTGAAACAGGACCAGGGCACAGGCAAATTGACGAAGGGCATTGTCAAGGATATCCTGACAAAGTCCCCGACCCATCCGCACGGGATCAAGGTCCGCTTGCAGAGTGGGGCGGTCGGACGCGTAAAGGAAATTGTGGACCAATAAGGAGCAGGTATGATTCGAAAACTGGCGCATCTCAATTTTGTAACGAACGATCTTTCGAAAATCATTGATTTCTATGTCAACAAGCTGGGCATGCAGGTCAAATTCACGCTGGATAACAGGGAAGGCAAGCCGTTTGGATATTACTTTGCCTGCGGCGATACCACCTTCCTGGAGTTCTTCGACCAGGCCATGGCGGCTGAAATGTGGGGCGGCAAGGTCGAGGAGCTGAACATCGGCACCCGCTACCGGCACTTCTGCCTGGAAGTCACCGGCCTGGATGAATTCTGCAGGACACTGGAGAGCCGGGGCGTTCAGGTCACCCCGATCACCCTCGGCATGGATAACTCGCGCCAGGCCTGGGTCGTCGACCCGGATGGCAATGCCATCGAGCTGATGGAATATGGTCCCCTCAGCCTGCAGCTGAAAGGCTAGCTGCCGTGTACAAGCCGAATCCCCGCTCTGAATTTCGCGTCAAATTCGACTTTCGCGTGGATTTCACCAATGGCGGTTATGTCGAAGGTCACGACTTCCTGCTCGACCTGGAAGGTGACGGACTCTCTGACGAACAACTGAAAGTCATGATCGTCGAGTCGATGAACCTGGCCAAAGCCGGTGAAGTTACGATTTTCAAAAAGCAGGTTGTCCGGCGCGGCGAGCACAATGATGCTTGATCGGAAAAGCAAACATGATTAACCCCGAACTTAATCTGGACGCAGACAAACGCTGACACCTGCACTCCCCGGCACCTGCACGCCGGGGCAGGTGTGCGCCAGGTGCAAGTGTTTACGCTGATTCAAAGGAAACGTCTGCGTTTTTCTGCGTGAATCAGCGTCCCAGGGCTTAAAAAACATGACCCACCTCGAAACATTAATTTCGGAGTGGGTCATGTTTTACTTAATTTCGGAAGCTTGTCAGCGGACGATCACCGCATCCACGGACCCGCTCGTGCTGGAGCTCGTGGTAACGAAAACCAGTTTCAGAGTATGCTGCCCGGCTGACAGTTGACCGGTGTAATCCCAGCGGGCCTTGTAGGTGCTGACATCGTGTCTTTGGTCGATGGTTGCCACCAGAACATCATCCAGGTACACATCCATTTTTCGATAACTGGGGCCGCCCTTGTAGATGAGACTGAAGGATTGGCCTGAAAATTGGAAGGTTACCGAGGATCCGTTTGTGGAGGTCCGTGCAAACGATCCTCCAATGGCCGCGTCCTTGATCTCCTCCGCCCAGCCGGCAGAATAGACAAAGGCGCCATCTTTGTTGTCATAGTTGGTCTCCTGCGGCAGCTGGGATGACTGCTGGGTTATCTGGGCTGTCGGCGAGGGTTGAACGGGAACACTCGTGTACGTGGCAGTCGCCGGGACCGCCGTGGGAGGCATGGCTGTGAATGTGGCCGTTGCCAGCAAAGCGGTAGACGTACTGGTTGGCGGTATGGCTGTTGATGTAAAGGTTGGCGTGTACGCCACCGCGGTATGGGTCGGTTGGATCGTGGTGGGAGTTGCGGCCGTGCCGCTGGCGGACTGGATCGCACCAATATCGAACAGAGGTCCGCGCGCTTTGAGGAAATAGTCATTTGCAATGCCCACGTCTACGGCACCTGCGGCGGCCGGAGATGAACTGGAAGGACGGAAGCTCTCCGCCGTGTATCCCGGAGTGCCTGCAAAGCGGGGGTCTCCGATCCTGTCTCCCGGGCTGCGTAATGCGGCAGCCGGCAGGGCACGCCAGAGATTGTTTTTGAAAGTCAAACCGGCCGGATTATCGATCGTGGTGAGCTTGTTGGCTGCCTGCCAGACGATATTGTCCGCAATCAGGGATCCGGCTTGGGCGCTTTCATACACGATGCTGATAGCCGAGTTGGTGCTGCCGTAGAGGGTGTTATAGGCGATGGTGGCATTTTTCAGGCCGCCGCCGGTCACTCCATCTTCAGCGCCGTTGTAGCGGACTCCATGCTTGCAGAACGCGACGATGTTGTTGATCACACGGGCGTTCTTCAGGCGCGCGCCCCAGCCATCGAAATATTCCTCCCCCATGCTGATGCCGGCCGCCGGATACCCATCCCGCTCGTAGCCGCTGTCCGGCGTGCAGTAGACGAAGTTCCCTTCGATCGTCGCATTCTCTGAATTTGTGTAAATGTTGACCGAGAAGTTGTCGTACACCGTGTTGCCTCGGATGGTAACGTTGATGCCGCGCGTTCCCATGCCTTCCCCATAGTTGTTGTAGACGGTATTGCCCTGGATCAGGACATCACTGCTGACGCGGACTTTGATGCCCGACGGCCAGCCGCCCGAGATGCTGCGGCTCGCATTCGACAGGGCCGTACGGTACACGCGGCTGTTGAGGATCTTTACCTGGGAAGAGTCGTTGGCCTGAATGCCGTGACTCGCACATTCATGGACGGTTAGACCGTCCACGGTCAGGTTGCTGCCCACCAGGTTCACGCAGATATCGGCGGAGTTCCTGACCTCCAGCCCGCTGACGGTCACGTAGGCGGCGCGCAGGTTGATGCCGAAGGCGGCTGCATTCTTCATGTCGAGGATGACTGCTCCACCGGCCGGCTTGACTGTGATCCAGGCGCTGCTCGTGCCGCTTTTCGTGATCTTCAGTTGTTCGCTGTACGTCCCCGCGTAGATATTCAAGGTGCTCCCCGCTGTTAATAAGGAGTTTGCTTTGGCAAATGTCTTGAAGGGGGCGGACGAGGTCCCGGGGTTGGCATCGTTGCCGGTGGGTGATACATAATAGACGTTCCCGGCCGCCTGGGTATGGATAATGTTCCCCATGATCATGGCAATGGCCACGATCAGACCTGCAATTCTCGCTTTGTTCATCGTTTTCTCCTGTGTAAAGCCATGGTCTGTAATGAAATTGCTGTGTTGATGAATAATGACGGTTACTGCGTTTCCAACCTGCTGAGGACGAAAACGATGACCTGCTGAACAATGACCTATCTTATGCGGAACGGAACAAAACTTAATAGGAGCAGAGTACTGAATCCATTGACATTTCTGTAAGCGTCTTACATAAGTCATGGATGGTTCAACGCTTATGCGATGTTGGGTAAGTTTTTGATGAGAGATTCAAAACAGTATTGAAAGCCAGCGGCAAACTCTGCCTGAACGATGGGTTCAGCCATTTTTTCCCCTTTGTGTTCCCTATGCTATACTCGCCGGATATGAATGTCCTGCATATGCAAATTCTCCTTTCTTTCTTCTTTCCTCTTTTCGGCTATCTCCTGGGTTCCCTCCCGTTTTCCATCTGGGTGACGCGTTTTGTGAAGCATGTCGATGTGCGCGACGCAGGCTCAGGCCATGCCACGACCACCAACACGATCCGGCAGGCCGGCTTCGGCTGGGGCGCGCTGGTGTTGATCCTGGATATTGCCAAAGGTTTCATCCCAATTTATCTTGCTCTGAACGTGGGGCGGGATGTCATCCCGCCTTACATTGTTCCCCTCACTGCTGCCTTCACAGTTGTCGGTCACTGTTGGCCGGTCTTCGCGCAGTTCCGCGGCGGGATGGGGCTGGCAGCCTTCGGCGGCGCGCTGCTGGCGACCAATTGGTTTTCATTCTTCGTTGCTTTGGGTTTATTGTTGGTTCTTATGCTGGTTCTCCGTCACAGCGCACGGGCTACGGTCGTTGCCGGAGTTCTCGTAACCCCCTTGTTCTGGCTGTTCAATCTGCGCGGCCTGGAACTATGGATCGCCCTGGCAGGGGGACTCGTCATTTCCTGCCGTTTCCTCATCGACTGGAACCGCAAATATCGCGAGCTCTGGCTGGACCGGGAAAGGTCAGCACAGTGAAACTTGGCATCGTTACAGACTCGACCTGCGATATCCCGCAGTTTTTGGTCGAACAGCATGAAATTGAAGTCGTCCCCTGTATTCTGGTCATCGCCGGAAAAGAATACGTGGATGATGGAAAAGGCATGACGCGCGAGGAATTTTATAAGCAACTGCCCTCGCTGCAGACCCAGCCGACAACTGCCGCGCCTTCGATCGGCGATTTCGCGGCCCGCTACGACTCCCTGCTCAGACGCGGCTGTGACGGAGTCCTCTCCATCCACGCGGCTGCCGCGCTGACCTCCATCCTGAACGTGGCCCGCCAGGCCGCCAGCGACTTTGCGGACCGCGTCACCTGCCTGGACAGCGCCTCGCTTTCGCTGGGACTTGGCTTCCAGGTTCTGGCGGCCGCCGAAACCGCCGAACAGGGCTTGCAGGCCGCGCTGGCCGCCGTCGAATCGACGCGCAAACGCCTGAACGTTTTCGCCGCCCTGGACACGCTGGAATATCTGAGGCGCAGCGGACGCGTCCCTGCCACGGTGGCCAGGCTGGGCGGACTCCTGAGCATCAAGCCGATGATCGAGCTGAAAAATGGCGAGGTCAAAGCCATCGGCGCGGTGCGGACGACGCGCCAGGCCAATGAAAGAATGCTCAAACTGCTGCTGGAGGGCGGTCCGCTGGAGCGACTGGCCATCCTGCACACCAGCGCCGAGCAGCGTGCCAAAGAATTTCTGGGCAAGGTCATGCAGACAGACAGCCAGTCCGTGCCGCGCGACCTCCTGATGCTCAACGTGACCACCATCATTGGGACACACCTCGGTCCGAATGGATTGGGGTTTGCGGCGGTGAGGAAGTGAGAACAATTCGATCACAGATAGAAACCTCTACTAACGAATATTCATTGAGAGGTGGCTATAGTATAAAAAACAGCCCTTGAATGGGCTGTTTTGTGTTTTGAAAAGCCATTAGTAAGTCAGTAAAAGCCTGTCAGATACTCTTTCCCCATCCAGTTTCCTGCCATTCATTTGAAAACGTTTTAGCATTGAATGCCCAACGTCAATCATGATTTCATACTCAAAAAGCCCGTCCGGAATTGGCAAATCACAAATCATATTTCCCGAGCGTTTTGTGCCGACAATGCTTAAAGCTACAAAAACGCCTTTTGCTTTGCATATGGCGATAACATCAAGAAGACGCCCCAAACTAAATGACTGAGCACCGTACAAAATTGCTTGACTATACGTGTAAGGTGGGTCACAATATATCAAGTCGCCAGGTTTTGCCATAGTCATGGCTTCTTCGAAATCAAGTGGCAGGAAATTCGTTCCTAAAGTCCGCTTATGCCATTCATCAACACGGCGAGCAAAACTCTGTGGTGGAATTGGATTGTGGATGCCGCAGGGTGTAGACATATAACCATCTGCTTTGCGGAATCGAACGACACCTCCATAACAGGAACGTGTCAGGAACAGTAAATCTGCGCCATTTGGATTTTTATTGTAGGACGCTTTGACCTGTTCATAAACGTCGACTTTAGAGCCTTTTGACATTTGCTCCCAGCGTTCTTGGTACCATTCCTTTACTGTTTTAGGAGAATTTTTTAAAGTCTGCCAAATTTGAATTAAAGGTGCAAAAGTATCAGATGCAACAGCAATTCTGGGAATTAATGTGCTGAGAATACCACCACTTCCGAGAAAGGGCTCATAGTAAGTGCCGAATTCAACCGGGAAGTAAGGAATGATTTGATGGGCAACGCGTTGTTTACTGCCAATCCACTTTAGGAGAGATGTTCTGAAAGGCTCAACATCCCGTATTTTACGCATCTCGGTCTCAAATAGATAAAGTTGTCCTGTGTCTTGTATTGTCTTCATGATAGTCATTATACCAAGTAAATAATATCCTATTTTGGGATATTTGTCAATAAGGTAACTATGAAATATTCCAACGAAGATGTTGAGCGCGAGAAATTGCATACATTACTAAAAAGAATTCGCCAAGACAGGGGAATTCGACAAATTGAATTAGCAGAGAGATTAGGTGTTCCACAATCTTTTGTTAGTAAATATGAATCTGGGGACCGCCGCCTCGATATTTTGGAATTGCGCCAAGTATGTGATGCCATTGGCATTTCCTTGGATGAATTCATTCGGAAGCTGGAGAATAGCCTAAATGAAGCCAAATGATACATTTCTTAAGCTGCCAAAGACCTTTTGGGCTAGGGTAAGATTAATAAGTCAGGAGGTTGGCTATACAGAAAGAGGAACTGGTCGAATAAAGGTTCCATCTCGCGAACAAATTAAAATAAAACTAGAAAGGCATGAGATCGATTTTGACAAAATACAAGATCAACAATTTGATTCGAAGGATTTTGGAACACTGCTTGCAGATTACTTTGCCTATCGTGCGGACGTTTTGTATTCATTTGTTGAGCCGCATCTAATGGATGCTAAGAAAGCCAGGAGAACTTTCGAATCGCTCTCCAGGAAATTAAAACCATCCCGTCGAGTTCCAATGAATAAGCAGACAGGCGAAAAGAAATCCCCCGCGTATTTGACTGGTCTTGTAAATATGCTTATTGAGGCCAATTCTCAAGGTTTACCCTGTGACTATGATCCGCAAAAGCTAACAATAATCACAAGAGATGGTTTGCCCGTTCGAACACTAGCAAGGCGCGTAGATGGGGCCTTTCCAGGCAGCATAAATCCTGTTGCAGTTTGGGAGATCAAAGAGTACTACTATACGACAACTTTTGGTAGTCGTGTCGCAGATGGTATTTATGAATCGCTGCTTGACGGGCTCGAGCTTGAAGAATTACGAGAAAATGAACAAATAGACGTGAAACACTATTTGATGATAGATGCTCATGATACGTGGTGGAAACAGGGAAAATCTTATTTATGCAGAGTCATCGATATGTTGCACATGGGTTACATTGATGAAGTGTTATTTGGATATGAAGTAGTCGAAAGATTGCCTTCATTAGTTGATGAGTGGGTAAAAATCGCTAATAATTCATAGTTTCTTGCTCCACCTCTTCCCCATGATAAAATAACTCCATGCAGCCATCTTTAGACAAATTACGCAAATTCTTCCGTCTCGAGCACGAGAACGGATACAGCAACAGTGCCATTATCGGCGGACTCGCCAAAATGCTCGATTACTGGGAGGGTGAGGCCCGCGCCGACGGGATTCAGGAAGAGGTCATCCAGGCCGTCGTGCAGAGACTTCGCTCCTACGACGGGCTCAGCCCGCAGTCGCGCGCCGACGCCTTGAAGGGGCTGTGGAAGCGGATCGGGGAAACCTATCCCGATACGCAGCAAAAGCCGCGCG
The DNA here is from genome assembly GCA_049697155.1 of Anaerolineales bacterium. GTDB lineage: Bacteria > Chloroflexota > Anaerolineae > Anaerolineales > Villigracilaceae > Defluviilinea. The sequence goes on along the minus strand of JBAVVF010000529.1, from coordinate 3,594 downwards.
GCACTCCAAATCGACGCCCCGAGCCTCGTGAGGTCCAGCTCGAAGACCAGGAGCCACCGCACCCGGATCAGCCGCCGGTCGAAGATGCTCCCCCTGAACCCCAAAGGCAGGAACGTTACCAGCGTCCCGCGCCCCCGCCTCGTTCCGAGACCACGCCCGGGGCCAAGACCTCCGCCACGCCTGCCGCCCTCGATGCCAGGCTGACGGTTCTGCAGGGCATCGGTCCGCGCCACGCCGAAACGCTTGGCAAGCTTGGCTTGCAGACGCTCGGCGACATGCTCTATTACTACCCGCGCCGCTACGACGATTATTCGCAGCTCAAGCCCATCAAGGATCTGTTTTACGGCGAGCAGGTGACCGTCATCGGCACGATCCAAAGCGTGCACACGCGTCCCATCCGGGGCGGTAAGGCTTCGATTATCGAAACCATCATCAGCGACGGGACGGGCGGGCTGCGTCTGTCGTACTTCAACCAGCCCTGGCTGGCGAATCGCTTCAAGCCGGGGGACGCCATCTCGGTGTCGGGCAAGGTCGATCAATACCTTGGGCGCCTCGTCATGAACAGCCCGGATTGGGAGTCGGTCGAGGTCGAAAACCTGCACACCAACCGGATCGTGCCAATCTATCCCCTGACCGAGCGCATCACGCAGAAGTGGCTGCGCAATGTGATGAAGCAGGTCATCGAATACTGGGCTCCCCGGGTTGCAGATGCCCTGCCGGAAAGTGTCCGTTCGTCGGCCCGGGTCATGACCCTGTCCGAGGCGCTGTCGCAGGTCCACTTCCCCGACTCGCAGGAGAAGCTCAAAGCGGCGCGCGAACGACTGGCCTTCGACGAAATCTTCTATCTTCAGATGGGTGTGCTGCGCCAGAAACAGGACTGGAAATCTGTGGAAGCCAGGCGCTTCCCGGTCCCGGACGAGTGGCTGGACGCGCGCTTAGCCGGCCTACCTTTCACCCTGACCGCTGCCCAGCAGAATGCCATCAAAGAGATCCGCGCCGACCTCGACTCCGGCCGGCCGATGAACCGGCTCCTGCAGGGCGATGTGGGTTCGGGCAAGACCGTCGTCGCGGCTCTGGCCGCTGGTATCATCACAACGGGCGGCGCACAGGCCGCGATCATGGCCCCGACCTCCATCCTGGCAGAGCAGCACTATCGCAACTTTACACGCCTGTTGACCGGCGAAAACGGGATTTTGCAGGAGGGGCAGATCTGCCTCTTGGTCGGTGACACGCCTGAGGCGGAGAAAGAGACGATCCGCCTCGGCCTGGCAGACGGTTCGATCAAGATCGTCATCGGCACGCATGCCATCCTCGAGGAGCCGGTCGCCTTCCAGGACCTGCAGTTTGCGGTGATCGACGAGCAGCATCGTTTCGGCGTCGAACAGCGCGCCGCCCTTCGTACGAAAGGGACGAATCCGCATCTGCTGGTCATGACCGCCACACCCATCCCGCGCTCGCTGGCCCTGACGTTGTACGGCGACCTGGACCTGTCGGTCATCGATGAGATGCCGGCCGGGCGGATCCCCGTCAACACCTACGTGCTGCGGCCGCAGGAACGTGAACGTGCTTTCACCCTGCTGCGCGGGCAGATCAAGGACGGCAAACAGGCCTTCATCATCTATCCGTTGATCGAAGAGAGCGACAAGATCGAAGCGCGGGCTGCCGTGGACGATTTCGAGACGCTCTCCAAGGAAGTCTTCCCGGACCTGAAGCTTGGCCTGCTGCATGGACGCATGCGCCCCAGCGAAAAAGACGAGACCATGCTCAAGTTCCGCGACCGGAAGTACCACGTCCTGGTTTCGACAACCGTCGTCGAAGTGGGCGTGGATGTTCCGAATGCCACCGTGATGCTCATCGAAGGCGCGGACCGCTTTGGCCTGGCCCAGCTGCACCAGCTGCGCGGGCGCGTCGGGCGCGGCTCGGACCAGTCGTACTGTCTGCTGATCCCCACCCATGAAGATGCCGCCGAAAATGAGCGCCTGCAGGCCATGTCCGACTCGAACGATGGCTTTGTGCTGGCCGAGCGCGACCTGCAGCAGCGCGGTCCCGGCGAGTTTTTGGGGACGCGTCAGTCCGGGTATGCCAACAACCTGCGCATGGCCAGCATCACGGATGTGAAGCTGATCGAGAAGGCCCGCCTGCAGGCCCAGCAACTATTCGAGCGCGATCCTTATCTGAACCAGCCCGAACATGCCCTGCTCTCGGAAGCATTTGGAAGATTCTGGGATGGCGGTAGTGGTGATGTTAGTTAGGTAGTTGTGTAGTTTCTTAGTTTGGTAGTTGGCTGATTTATTGGTTTGTCGTCCGGTCATTCGTCTTCTAGTCATAGATGATCGGGCGACGCTGGGAGCGGCAAAATGATGAAGACTAGAAGACAAAGGACTGTTGGACTACATATGGTCAGAGCATTATTTCCGGGGACATTCGATCCCATTCACTACGGTCATATTGACATTGCTTCACGCGCTTCGCGCCTCTTTGACGAAGTAGTGATGGCAGTGTACGACAAGCCATTGAAGTCGTTGATGTTCTCCCCGGACGAACGCATGGACCTGGTCCGGCAGGCATTCAACAGCAACCCGAAGGTCAAAGTGACCGGCTATAGCGGGCTCACCGTCGAATATGCACACCAGATCGGTGTGCATGTGATCGTACGTGGTCTGCGCGTGTTCTCCGATTTTGAGTACGAGTTCCGCAATGTACTGGCAAACCGCAGCCTCGCCAGCGACATCGAGACCGTGGCGCTTTTCACCGCTGAGGAGCATATGTTCCTTTCCTCCAGCACGGTCAAGGAAATCGCCTCCCTGGGAGGGGATGTCTCCAGCATGGTGCCCGTGCACGTCAACGAAGCTGTGAAAAAAAAAGTGGTCAGTCTGGGTGATGGCCGCTACCTGCCGAACGCGTTGCGTGATTAAAAGTGCGATAGAATTGGAGTCATCCGTTAAACGGAGGCGTTTATGGATATTCTACAACTGATCGACCGCCTGGAAGAATTGTTCAATGAGAGCAAAAACGTCCCATTCACCAAGAACGTCATGGTGGACGAGGATCGCATGCTCGATATCATCGACCAGATGCGTATTGCCATCCCTGAGGAAGTAAAGAAGGCCCAGCAGCTGCTCGGTCAGCGCGACCGGGTCCTGGCCCAGGCTCAGGAGGAAGCGAACCGCACGCTCGACCTGGCCCGCCAGAAAGCCGATCAGCTGGTGGGGAAGGATATGCTTATGCAGGAGGCTCAGCGCCGCGCCGACCAGATCCTGGCCCAGGCCCGCAGCGAAGCGGACGGCATCCGGAATGATGCGGATGATTATGTTGTCGACAGCCTCTCCCAGCTCCAGGCGGAACTGGAACGGATTTCCAACCAGGTCAATAACGGCCTTCGGACGGTCAAGGACGAGCAGTCCAGAAGGGCGCCCAGCTCCTCGCCGGTTTCCCAGCCGGTCGATAAATAGTTTGTGGCAAAAGCAGACACCCCGCCATGTGGCGGGGTGTTTTTGTTGGGAACTGTTTACGGAGCTGCTGTCACTGGAGTTTCAGTTGGAAACTGTGTCGGTGTCGGCGTGTCTGTCGGCGTGGGCGGAACGGGTGTGTTGG